>JAFGXK010000335.1 GCA_016936695.1 Bacteroidales bacterium
GGAATGGAAACAACCGGTGTATAAGAGATAGGAATAACTGTCAGTCATACAGCCTGATGAATTCGTAGGAGTTCCCGGTGAATTCGAGAAACCTGATTAAGTCGGACTTCGAAATCACCAGCGAGGCTGTATTTACATTCGGGTGAAAAGCCAGCCTGTCAAAATCGTTGAGCTGTTCATCTATGAAAAGATGAACATGATTTTCCGTGTCGTTTATAAGTCCGAACGGACTTACTGACCCGGGTTCCACGCCAAGATATCTCATAAGCCGCCTGTCAGAAGCAAAAGTCAGTTTTCCCTGCCTGAGACGCTTCTCCAGATCATGAATATCGAGATGGCGGAGATGTTCGAGTATGACAAGGTAATGCCTGTTGCCCTTGTGGTTCCGGAAGAAGATGTTCTTGCATCTTCCTGAATTGAAATCCTTCCAGTGGACAATGGCATCCTCAATAGTGTTCAGTGGCGTATGCTCATGATATTCAAAGTTTATCTCAAGCTTTTCTAGTACTTCATAAAGTTGCTTCTGTCCTTTCATGATAAAAACATATCTTCCTCATTTCCCTCCGGGTTGTAACCGCTGTCTTCGCTCAGCCGCTCCCCTTTCCTCGCTTCCACGGCAAGCCGGTCGCAAATCTCATTCTCGGGGTTGCTGGCATGTCCCTTTATCCAGACGAACCGTACCTTATGCTTTCTATAAACATCCAGAAACCTGATCCAGAGTTCGGGATTCTTCTTTTTTTTAAATCCCTTTGCTTCCCACTGGAAAACCCAGCCCTTTTCAACCGAGTCGGCAACATATTTTGAATCGGTGTAAATAACGACTTTGCTTCCCGGGATCTTCAGTGCTTCAAGCCCCACAATCACAGCCATCAGTTCCATCCGGTTGTTGGTGGTCAGCCTGAATCCTTCCGACTTCTCAAGCCTGTGCCTGCCGCAAATCAACACCACGCCATAACCTCCGGGACCGGGATTCCCGCTTGCAGCACCGTCGGTATAAATTGTTATCTCATTTGGCATTGATCAGCGTTATGCCTGTGTTTGAAAGGAAAAGCTTTATTGCTATTGAAAGCAGGATGACTCCAAACACTTTCTTTAGGATCGATAACCCGCTCTTGCCCAGGATCCTTTCAAACAGTGAGGTCAGCCTCAGAACGAGATAAATGATCACCATGTTAAGCAACAGAGCAATGAATATGTTGACAGTACTGTATTCCGCCTTTATCGACAGGATTGTTGTTATCGATCCGGCACCCGCTATAAGCGGAAACGCTATCGGGAACACTGACCCGCTCCCGTGCGCATCCTGCTTGAAAAGTTCTATTCCAAGTATCATCTCCATGGCTATAAGGAAGATGATGAATGAACCGGCAATGGCGAACGAGGATATATCCACCCCGAAAACCCCGAGGAGCGGTGTTCCGATAAACAGAAATGCACATAAAATCAGAAACGATGCTATGGTCACCCTTATCGGATGGACAATGCCTACACGGGATTTTATATCGATGATTATCGGTATTGACCCGGGGATGTCAATGATGGCAAAGAGGACCATAAAAGCCGCAAGTATTTCCCGCAAGTTGAAGTCCATAATATGCATTTTTAAAAGATCCCTGTAATCGTGGCAAGTCCGGGCTTACCGGGGAATTATTCCCTGATTGTCATCTCATTCACAAGGTGGCCGGCCCCTGCATAAACATCCATTATCCAGAGAACATATCTTATATCCACGGCAATGGTCCTTTGCAGTTCGGTTTCATAAGCGAGGTCGCCGCTCATAGCTTCCCAGTTGCCGTCGAAGGCAAGTCCGATAAGCTCTCCATGGGCATTCAGCACCGGACTGCCGGAATTACCGCCAGTGATGTCGTTGGTTGTGAGAAAACAAACAGGCATATATCCCTTTGATGAAGCATACCTGCCAAATTCTTTCCGCTTGTTAAGGTCGATCAACCTCTGGGGAAGATCAAACTCATAATCGTCTGGCTTATACTTGTCGACGACACCCTGAAGCGTGGTATAATATTTATAGGTAACGGCATCCCTGGGATCATAGTCCTCGATCGTGCCGTAAGTGAGTCTCATGGTCGAGTTTGCATCCGGATAAAGGGTTTTTTCCGGGGTCATCTCCTTCAGTGCTGCCACCCATAGCCTGCGTCCTCTAGTCAGGTCACTGTCATACTGTGAAAGGTTCTCCGACACCTCCTGTCTTACGTTGTCTATCGAGACTGATGTCAGATGAAGCGGATCGTTCGTGAGGGTCCTGAGCGAAGGCTTTTCAAGGAAAGCCATCAGTTTTTCCTCACTGGCAAAAATGGACCTGGCAAAAAGATCATCCACAAACCTGTCGATGTTGCCCTTGAATTTTTTGTCAATAACTGTTGTGTAGAAATCGGGATGGAATTTTGCAGGAACGTCTTCCCTGTAAAGCTTAAGCATGGCTTTCATCGCTTTCCTGTCTGTAGGTGCATTGTAGTCCTTGTAAAAGGATGTGATATACTCCATCATCCTGTTTTTGAGGTCGGAAACCTGATTTTTGTCTTCAACCTTCAGGGCGCTTATCATGGCATTGGCCACAGCGTCGAGGTCGAGAATCTCGCAACCGTTCAGGAAACACTCACTGATGTACTGCTGGGCGTTTGCATATTCAGCCCTGGCTTCAACTGATTTGCTTATAAGATTCAGGGCCTCACCGTATAAGGCCTTTCTGTCGGGACTGGCTGAAATCCATGAGTTGAACTGGTTTTCTATATCCTGTTTCTTTGCCTTCACATTAAGCCTTTCAAGTCCTGCTTTCTGGCCGATTGAATATTTCCAGTAGTTTGACGATCCGGAATATTTTGAGGCATACTGGATATTAACCTTCTCATCGGCCTGCATATCCGCCATGAGAATTTCCTGCCTGATGCCGCGGATCTTAATCCTGTTGGGATGGGTTATTTTGAGAAGTTCTTCCACCTCAAATGAAGTTGCATACCTCTGGGTCCTTCCCGGATATCCCAGGATCATTGCAAAATCACCCTCGTTGAGGTCTTTCAGAGATACTGGCAGCCAATGTAAAGGTTTGAGCGGAATGTTGTCAGCTGAATATGAAGCAGGTTTGCCGTCGGGTCCCGAGTAAACCCTGAATACGCTGAAATCGCCCGTATGCCGTGGCCATTCCCAATTATCGGTGTCGAAACCGAATTTGCCTATTGAGGACGGGGGCGCACCTACAAATCTTACGTCGTTGTACCTTTCATAAATAAGAAGGTAAAAGTAATTTCCTCCATAGAAGGAGGAAACTGTTGCCCTGTAGTGAGTCCCTTCAGCAGCCTTGGTTTCGATGACTTTGCGGGCTTCATTAACTGCCGAAGTTCTTTCCTCCTCACTCATCCCGTTCTTAACTGCTGCCAGAACCTGATTGGTGACATCCTCAATCCTGATCAGGAATGTGACCGAAAGCCCGGGATTGGGAAGTTCCTGTTCCCTGGTCATCGCCCAGAATCCGTCTTTCAGATAATCATGTTCGACTGAACTGTGCGACTGGATCTGGCCGTAACCGCAATGATGGTTTGTAAGAAGAAGACCCTGCGATGAGACAATCTCACCTGTGCATCCGCCGCCAAATATCACTATTGCATCCTTGATGCTTGCATTATTCATACTGTATATGTCTTCGGCCGAGAGTTTCAGCCCCAGTTCGGTCATCTTACCGATATTGAGCTTTTCTATCAGCGGAAGAACCCACATACCTTCTTCCGGAACAGCCTTTGTACCAAGGCTGGCAATAAGTGCAATAAGAATTAAAAAATATTTCTTCATCTTGGAAATCATTTGAGATTAAAAAAAAAATTAAGCGTCAAAGATAACGCTAATATTTAAAATTCAATAGTGAGCTGAGTGTTGAACAAGGTAAAGGTTTTGCGGTGGTATGGAGAAATGCCGTGTTCAAGAATTGCTTCCCTGTGAAACGATGTCGGATAACCCTTGTTCCTGTTCCATCCGTAAACGGGAAATTCCTCGTGAAGCTTCTCCATGTACTCGTCGCGGAAGGTTTTCGCAAGTACCGAAGCAGCTGCTATTGAGTAGTAAATCCCGTCGCCCTTTATGATGGTCCTGTGTCCGATATCCCTGTACGGTACGAAACGGTTCCCGTCAATCAGCAGGAACTGAGGCTGCCTGCTGAGGCCCTCAATGGCTAAGTGCATAGCTTTTATAGATGCCCTCAGTATGTTTATCTCATCAATCTCGTGGTTGTCGACAAAGGCCACTTTCCATGCGATGGCCTTTTTCATTATCTCTTCTTTCAGTTCTGACCTCTGGCGTGCAGTCAGCTTCTTCGAGTCGTTCAGAACAGGATGCCTGTAGTTTTTGGGAAGAATGACAGCAGCGGCAACCACAGGCCCCGCAAGGCAGCCCCGGCCGGCTTCGTCGCACCCGGCTTCAATGAGGTTTCTATAAAGACACGATTTCAGCATAGTTTAATCTGAATATTATCCAAAGCGTATCACCTGGTCAGTTGTATCATGACAATGTAACCATGTTTTACCTCATTGGCGGACATAAAGGTATTAATTGTTAAAAAAATTCTAAATTTGTCCAAAATCCAATTAATGATAACTATAGAACAGATAAGGGACTTGTCTGAACGCCGTGAAGCGTTGAGGAGGTATCTTTGACATCGATGGCAAGCTTAATCAGATAAGGGAAAAGGAACTTATGCCCCAGATGCCCGGTTTCTGGGATGATCCCAGGAAGGCGGAGGAACTACTCAGGGAAATCTCACAGATCAAAAGCTGGACTGAAGACTTTTCAAAAGTCGATCAGGGGTTTGAGGACCTTCAGGTGATCTTTGATTTTTACAGGGAGGGAGACGCTACAGAGGAAGATGTCGACAAACAGTATAACCTTAGCCTGTCGATGATCGAAGACCTTGAAGTGAGGAACATGCTTCAGAAGGAGGAAGATCAGATGGGAGCCATCCTGAAGATCAACTCCGGCGCCGGAGGCACAGAGAGCAACGACTGGGCTTCCATGCTCATGAGGATGTACCTCAGATGGGCTGAAAGGAACAATTATAAAGTGCGCGAGCTCGATTTCCAGCCCGGTGATGAAGTTGGAGTCAAATCGGTTACCCTTGAGGTTGACGGGGAAAGGGCTTACGGCTATCTGAAAAGCGAAAACGGGGTTCACCGGCTTGTCCGGATCTCACCGTTCAATGCCCAGGGAAAGCGTCAGACAACCTTTGCATCAGTCTTTATCTCTCCTCTTGTCGACAATAACATAGAGATCGCTGTCAATCCGGCTGATATCACCTGGGAGACCTACAGGTCGAGCGGTGCAGGAGGCCAGAATGTGAACAAGGTCGAAACCGCAGTCAGGCTCCGGCACCATCCGACGGGAATTGTGATAGAGAACCAGGAAACCCGTTCCCAGCTAAATAACAAGGAGAATGCCATGAGAATCCTCAAATCGCAGCTCTATGAAATTGAACTTCAGAAACAACGCGAGGAACAGGCAAAGATCGAAGGGGAAAAGAAAAAGATTGAGTGGGGTTCCCAGATCCGGTCATATACACTCCATCCCTATAAACTGATAAAGGATCACCGAACGGGTTATGAAACGGGGAATGTCGTAGCTGTACTCGACGGCGACCTGAGCGAGTTTATCAAATCGTTTTTGATGGAGTTTGCCGGGAAATGAGAAGGGGAGAAAACCGCATGACCGCATGACCGCAAGACTTTTTAAATACGACCGACTTGAAACATAAAAAAATATTTGAGAATTTTCCACCAGTATCCACCGATGAGTGGATTGCAAAGATCAAAGCCGACCTGAGAGGAGCTGATTTCCGGGACAAGCTTGTCTGGAAGACCAGGGAAGGATTTGAGGTGATGCCTTTCTACCGTGAAGAAGACCTGAAACACCTCACCCACGTTGACGGACTTCTGCCCTTGATCCTCAGAGGCAATACAAAAGAAGGTGATTCAGCTGATCACGGGCAGGGCGTTGCCCAGTGGCTGGTCAGACAGGACATCAGAGTGAACGACTATCCGGAGGCTAACAGGAAAGCTCTGGATCTCCTTATGAAAGGGATCGATTCGCTTGGCTTTATAATTGACGATCCGGAGACAATAAACGAGCCTTACCTGTCGGTTCTTCTCGAAGGGATCGACCCTGCAGGAGCAGAGATCAATTTCCTGTCGAACGGGAAGGCCCGCGAGATAATAGCATCAATAAAAGGTATATTGCAGAAAAAAGGTTACAATCCGTCATCCCTGAGGGGTACCGTCGAGGCCGATCCGCTGGGAAGGCTTATGGCCAACGGAACTCTTTGCATTCCTGTAAAGGATGGATTGGATTATCTGGCATCGCTTACCCGTGAGACCGTTGCGCTTCCCTCGTACAGGAATCTGCAGATCAACGGTTCACGCTTCACCAATTCAGGATGCAGCGCGGTTAAGGAACTGGCATTCAGCTTCTCGATGGCTGTCGAATACCTCTCTCAGCTTACAGACAGGGGAATTACCCCTGACGATATCGCTTCAAAAATGAGGTTCAGCTTCGGCACCGGAACCGATTACTTCATGGAGATCGCAAAACTCAGGGCAGCCAGGGTAATCTGGGATGTCATCGCAGATTCTTACCAGCCGCAAGACAAGAACAGCTTCAGGATGGAGATGCATTCCGTTACGAAAATATGGACCGATAATGTGGCCGATCCTTATGTAAACATTCTGAGGACACAGACCGAGGCGATGTCGGCAGTATTGGGAGGCACCGATTCTCTTACAGTGCAACCCTTCGATATCGCCGCATGTCCCTCCGACGAATTCTCAGAAAGGATGGCAAGGAACCAGCAGTTGATCCTCAAGGAGGAATCGTGGTTCGGAAAGGTTGCTGATCCCTCGGCTGGTTCTTATTATATTGAGAATCTGACTTCTCTTATCGCTGATAACACCTGGAAACTGTTCATTGAGATGGAAAAGGCGGGAGGATTTCTTGAAGCCCTGAATTCGGGATTCCTGAAATCGCAGATGGAAAATGCGATAACCGGAGAAA
>JAFGXK010000336.1 GCA_016936695.1 Bacteroidales bacterium
CTTTTGCGAAATCAAGAGCCACTCCTCCGGCTTCAGCAAGTCCGATAATCTCTTCGAGCCAGGTGGTTCCGGCTGTTTTGAGATGTACACCCTTGTCATGTTTTTTAAGGATCGAACCAATGTGAGGATACAGGGCAAATTTGTCTGAGCCTGAGTGAATGCTTATCTTCAGTTCGGAAGGCAGCCCGAATTCTTTCACAGCGTGATCGATTACCAGAAGATCTTCTTCAAACTCAATGGCAAACTTATCGATATCACCAACATAGTCAACTCCCTTGTTGAATCTTCCCGAGAATTTGGGAGCGATCGTCTGAACCGGTACTTTTTCATCACTCAGCATGAGCAGGATGAAAAAGAGGTCCACAGGTGTCTGCGGCTTGGCCACTTCATCCATTGATACTTCGGTGATGAAGTTACCTGCGCCCTTTGCCTTTTCAATCTTCCTGTAAATCTCCCCTGCTTTCAGGGCAGCGTATAGATAATTTTCAGCTATACCTGTTAACTGGTCAACGGAGCATTTAACTGCTTTTTTGATACCCGGCACTTCGATCCTGCCCGTGTATTTCTTTGCCTTTTCGATGAATTCAACGATTTTTGAGTCGTCTGCGCGCTTTCCAATATATGAGGCGACGTCGATAGTGAAGAAGTCGGAACTCGAAATGAATTTGTCAACCGTATCAAGGTTGATATGATCGGCATCGACAAAATAAGGTTCCGTGAAACCTGCTGCCTTTGTAACGGCATCAGCTTCCTTTCTCACATCCTGAGGCTGGGTGCCGATAATCATGTGTTCCCTGTTTGACTTGTTCCATACAGGAGTAATTCCGGCACCCTTTTTTCCGGCCTCGATAATTGCCTTGAGCTGGGCAAGGCCCTGGTGACCGAAGCGGTCACCCATCCCCATTGAATATTTTCCCAATTTCTTCATAGGTGTTCTAAATATTTTCTACTCGTTTCATTCTGGGAACAAGAAAGTGCATTAATATCCATGCAATGAGATAGGCTATTCCACAAAAGATGAACATAATTCCGTAACCGACCTCTGTTTTGTCGAGAGCTGTGTAATGCTTAAGAAGAAGTCCTGCTGCCTGCGCGACAAGAATACCTCCCACGGCTCCTGCCATGCCTCCGATGCCGGTGACAGATGCCACTGCTTTTTTCGGGAACATGTCAGTTACAGTTGTAAATATATTGGCAGACCATGCCTGATGAGCTGCACAGGCCAGTCCGATAACCAGCACTGCATACCATGTATTAAACTGTCCGAGCCAGCTGGCCATAAGAACTGAAAGCGGAAATAGTGCATATATAAACATCGATAGTTTCCTGGCCTTGTAGGTAACCATTCCGCTATTCATGAATTTCTTTGGCAGCCAGCCGCCGAAGATGGATCCGACGGTGGCTATTGTATAAACGATTGCCACTGCGAATGTCCAGCTGATAACGCCTGGAATATCAGCACCATCACCCATATAGGAAGGATTTAAGTTTTTGAATTCAAGTATTTTCCTGCCATTCTCACCGTTCAGGAAGGCAGGCAGCCAGAAGAGGTAAAACCACCAAACTGGGTCGGTGAGGAACTTTCCGAAGAAGAAGGCCCATGTCTGACGTTTCGCAAGCAGAATCACCCAGGGAACCTTTTCTGTCTGGCCTTCCACTTCTTTCTTCTTTTCTTCTTTTTCGTCGAGGTCACTGTGGATATAATCATATTCAGCCTGCGACAGGACACCAGCCCTTAACTTTTGTTCAGGAGAGGCATAGGTGCGGAACCAGAAGAACAGCCAGATCAGTCCGATTGCCCCGACAAATATGAATGCCACCTGCCAGCCCCAGTGTATTGCGATCCATGGGACGAAAAGCGGGGTGAGGATGGCTCCGACGTTGGTACCTGAGTTGTAAATACCTGTGGCAAGAGCTCTTTCCTTCTTTGGGAACCATTCTGCCATAGTCTTGTTGGCGGCAGGGAAGTTACCTGCTTCAGTGAAACCCAGAGCTGCTCTCCAGATACCAAATGTGAATGCATTATGTGCAAGAGCGTGGCCGATCGCCGCAATGCTCCATCCGAGAAGAGAAAATGCATATCCTCTCTTGGTTCCGATCCAGTCGATGAACCTGCCTGCAAGTGTCATACCTACGGCATAGGCAATCTGAAAACTCATCACGACCCATGAATAGTATAATTCCTGGTTTGCCTTGTCGGGTCCGAAAATACCCTCTTCGGCAAGTATGGGTTTTAGTAGCCCCAGTACGTTGCGGTCGAAATAGTTCACTGTAGTGGCGAAAAAAACCAGAGCACAGATTGTCCACCTGTACTTTCCAATTGTCTCATTCATTGAAGCTACTGACATAATATCCGGATTAGGTATGCTTAAACATTATAGGTTGTTGATGCCGTTGACCCTCCGCGGCCAGTCCAGTTTGTATGGAAGAATTCTCCCCTGGGCTTGTCGATGCGTTCATAGGTATGGGCACCGAAGTAATCCCTTTGTGCCTGAAGCAGGTTGGCCGGAAGATTTTCGCATCTGTATCCGTCAAAATAGCAGAGCGCCGACGACATGGCTGGTACAGGAATCCCGTTAACGAGTGCGGTTGAGATAACATTTCTCCATCCGGCCTGTGCCTTCTCAACCTTTGTTTTGAAGAAAGGATCGAGCAGCAGGTTGGGAATATCCTCATTGGCATCAAATGCTTCCTTGATCTTTCCGAGGAACGCTGACCTGATTATGCAGCCTCCCCTCCACATCAGGGCTATTCCTCCGTAATTCAATTTCCATCCGAATTCCTGAGCTGCAGCTCTCATCAGGGCATATCCCTGGGCGTATGACACAATTTTCGAGGCGTAAACTGCCTCTCTGAGGTCAGTCACAAAGGATTTCAGATCGCCTTTGAATACTTTGTCCGGACCTGTGATGATCTTCGAAGCTGCTACACGTTCATCCTTCAGTGCCGAAAGACATCTGGAGAAAACGGCTTCACCTATCAGGGTGAGAGGGATACCGAAGTCAAGTGCAGTGACTGCGGTCCATTTACCGGTACCCTTCTGCCCTGCAGTATCAAGGATCTTGTCGACCAGAGGTTTTCCGTCTTCATCCTTGAAGGCAAGTATATCCCTTGTTATTTCAATCAGATAACTGTCGAGTTCACCTTTGTTCCATTCC
>JAFGXK010000337.1 GCA_016936695.1 Bacteroidales bacterium
ATTACTGAGATATGTCTTTTGCACTGCCGAAAGTTCATCTGGTTTCGGATCGCAATACACGAAATGGACCCGGGCCCCCGGCTTGTTTACCGGCGAATGATCGCTCAGCCAGCTATCGGAGTCGGTATAATAATCGGTTGAGAATATATACCCTCCGGTGAGGTCATCACCTGAATTCTCATCGGGATTCAGTTTCGCAATATCAACCCTGTTATTGTCCTGCTTTATTTTTTCACCGAGAAGGTAAATCCCGTCATAACTGCCATTCAGCATCACTTCGCAGAAAATGGTTCTGGGAGCGTAATGCCCCATTTTTCTGAATATCTCAAAAGCCATCAGGTTTCTGAGAAAAGTTTTGTCGTTGTAATTGGCTGTCAGTATCCAGTCATTCTCTTCCGGCATTCCGAGAAGGGGTACATTGAGATTTTCTCCATACTCGTCTCGGGTCTCAAAGCCGTAAGGCTTCTGCGGAAGTGACGAAGAATGCCTTCCTCTGATCTCTATTCCAACTATCCCGTCGTAAATATTGACCGGGTCAACTGGGGTGTTTCTCTGCCCGGCTCCATTGTGAATAATTTTCATGCCGGCCGTTATTTTCGGTTCGTTGACAATGCTCTGGCCTCCGGGAGTTGTTATAATTACCAATGGCAGATTGGTTGAGGTCAGATCGACCTGTGCCACCAGCCACCGGCCTGTAAATGCCAGTACGGCGAGATATAGCAAAGTTTTTTTCATCAGGCTGATAAAATTACCCAAAATTTCCGTCCAAAAATCTTTTCAGGGGCCCGATTAATGTTTGCCGGCTGCTGTGGAGCTGCACCTATAGCTTATTGGCAATATCTTTTTACATTTGTCATATTAACCTTACCGAGAAATGAAACACATACGGTCCCTTATTCTCTTTGCTGCTTTTTTCTCATCTGCTATGAATGTTGATTCCCAGTATCTTGCCCCGTCACAGGGGACTTACACCCGGCAGGATACCCTTCGAGGATCCATTACTCCAGAAAGAGCATGGTGGGATCTGACCTATTATCACCTCGATATTGCAGTCAATCCCGCCGACAGTACTATCTATGGTTCCAATACAGTGACTTACCGGGTGAAAACTGAATCAGATGTGATGCAGATCGACCTGCAGCCGCCGCTTGAGCTTACAAAGGCTGAGCAAAACGGGAAGCAGCTGGAATTCAAGCGGGAAGGGAATGTGTACTGGTTACGGATGGCAGATAAACAGAATCCCGGAGAGGTATATTCAGTGATCCTTCGTTATGGCGGCCGCCCGAAGGTTTCACACAGGCCTCCATGGGAAGGCGGGATAACATGGCAGCGCGACAGCAGGAACCAACCTTTCATAGCCTCATCCTGCCAGGGCGACGGTGCCAGCCTTTGGTGGCCCTGCAAGGACCACATGTACGATGAACCCGACAGCATGCTGATAAGCGTGAACGTGCCGTCGAACCTGATGGATGTCTCAAACGGCCGTCTAAGGAAAGTGGAGAAGCTCAGAAACAATACAACCACCTGGCACTGGTTTGTGTCAAATCCAATCAATAATTACGGTGTCAATATAAATATTGGCGATTATGCCCATTTCTCTGAGGTTTTCAATGGTGAGAAGGGTAAGCTCGACTGCGATTATTATGTACTTAAGGATGATCTTGAGAAGGCTAAGGTTCAGTTCCGGCAGGCTCCCATGATGCTCGCCGCCTTTGAATACTGGATGGGACCCTATCCCTTCTATGAGGATGGATACAAGCTGGTTCAGGTTCCTTACCTCGGAATGGAGCACCAGAGTTCGGTTACCTACGGAAACGGATTCCAAAACGGATACAACGGCAGTGACCTCAGTGTATCTGGCTGGGGAATGAAATTCGACTTTATCATAATACACGAATCAGGTCATGAGTGGTTCGCAAACAGCATCACCTACGAGGATATTGCTGATATGTGGGTGCATGAGAGTTTTATCAATTATTCAGAGTGCCTGTATGTGGAATACTACTACGGGAAGGACGCAGGAAGGGACTATGTCCTGGGATGCAGGGGAAACATAAGCAACGATCAGCCGATCACTGGTGTATACAATGTAAATGTGAGTGGTTCGGGCGACATGTATTACAAGGGCGGTAACATGCTGCACACTCTGCGAAACATAATTGACGACGACGAGAAATGGAGAGGGATACTCAGAGGCCTGAGCAGAGATTTTTACCACCAGGTTGTAAAGGGATCGCAGATTGAAGCCTATCTGTCGGAAAAAACGAACCTCGATCTGAAAAGCTTCTTCGACCAGTATCTCAGGGATATCAGATTACCTGTGTTTGAGTATTTTGTTCAGGGCAACAAGCTTACTTACAGATGGAATAACTGCGTCGATGGATTCAATATGCCTTTGAGGATATATGTTTCGGGTGTAAGAAAGGATATAGTTCCGACAACTCGTTTTACCACACTGGATTTTGATACTGAGAATTCTACAATATCAGTCGATCCCAATTACTACGTTGGAAGCCTGAATATGACAGGGAAATGATTTCCCGGACAATCAACAAGAGCAGTACGTAACTGGTATGTCCTGGGGTTAAGCCTGGCTTCCTGTTGGATATTTTTCGTATATTTCCGTATCATTAACAAGCCTGAACATGAAAAAGCCGATTGTTCTCATTATTACATTGATAATGGCGGGAATGCTCTGTCATAGCCAGGAGAAACCATTCCTGTCTGACATTTACTCATATCTTGAAAACCCTTCGGTATTTGAGCGTAATCAGGTCGAAGGACATGTCCCTCTGATTCCCTGGGCCAATATAGATCAGGCCCTTTCGGGGAATCCAGCCGGAAGTCCGTTCCTTTTGTCACTTAACGGAATATGGAAATTTCATTATTCAGACACTCCTGAGGGTGTGATTCCCGGCTTTTTCAGCGAACGATTCAACGACAGGTCGTGGGACACCATCAGGGTGCCTTCGAACTGGGAGATGAAGGGATACGGCGACCCTCTGTTCAGGAATGTCTCAACACCCTTCAGGCCTGACCCGCCAAAGGTTCCGAGGGAATATAATCCGACAGGTTCATACCGTCGGACATTCACAATCCCTTCAACATGGAAGAACAGGGAAGTCTTCCTTAGAATGGAAAAAACTGCTTCGGCATCCTTCGTCTGGATCAATGGCAGGGAGGTTGGGTACAATGAGGGAGGACAGGAACCTGCTGAATACAACATTACCGGTTATTTAAAGAGCGGCAGGAACACAATAGCTGTTGTAGTATACAAATATTCCGACGGATACTATCTCGAGGACCAGGACTACTGGCGGCTGGCAGGAATTTTTGACGATGTCTGGCTCTGGTCGGCTCCCCTTACCCATATCTTCGACTGGTCGGCTACCACCGACCTCGACGGCAATTATACCGATGCTACGCTTGGCCTGAATGTGGCCGTGAGGAACAATGACCTGCTTCCTGCAAATAATTTTCAGGTACGCGCAACGCTTTACGACCCGGAAATGAAACCGGTTAAGACGATGCTGACGGAGAAATTCAGTGTCATGCCTGATTCATTGAATAAGGTAATAATAAATGAAAGTATTAACTCGCCTGCCTTATGGTCGGCCGAAAAACCAAACCTATACACACTGACTTTCGAGCTGCTTGGCTCCTCAGGTACGACTGCGGAGGTGATAACCGGACGGATCGGCTTCAAGGAAACAGAAATCAGGGATCAGGTTTTTTATCTCAACGGAAAGCCTGTAAAGCTGAACGGCACAAACAGTCACATGCAGCATCCGGTTACCGGCCACACAATGGATGAGGCGACCATAAGAAAGGACATGGACATTTTTAAAAGGTTCAACATCAATTGCGTAAGGACCTCGCACTATCCGCCGGTGTCAAGATATCTTGAACTTGCCGACGAATACGGAATTTACGTTGTTGATGAGACCGGCGACGAGGCCCATGCAACCGAGTATCTTTCAAGGAATACAGAATGGGAACAGATGTACCGCGAAAGAGCTCGAAAGATGGTGCTTCGCGACCGTAACCATCCTTCAGTGCTGTTCTGGAGCGCAGGCAATGAAAGCGGCGAAGGCGAGAACATTTGTGCAGTTATCGATGAGGGCAGAAAATACGACATGACCAGGTACTGGATGTACGGAGGCAATGCTTTCGCACACCGCTGCGAAGAGATAATCGGTCCCAGGTATCCCCAGCTGCGGGTTCTGCTTACTGAAGTTTTCAATATACCTCCATCTGAGGATCCACGGCCTTCCTTCCTCGACGAGTATCTTGCTGTGACCGGGAACGGCGGCGGAGGTCTCGACGATTACTGGGAGCTTTTCTACAGCAGCCCGAGGAGCATGGGCGGAGCCATCTGGGATTTTGTCAGCACCGGAATTACAGAAAAGATAAGAACTCTCAGTGACCGGTCGGGAAACAATGTGCAGGTCAATATCATGGGAAGGGCGAAGCTCGTGGAGGGAAAGGAAGGGCTCGGCATCGACCTTAACGGCCACGATCAGTGGGTTGAGATATACAGGCATGATGCACTCGAAACAGCCGGTGATAAACTGTCTCTTACGCTCTGGGTCTATCCGCGTTCACTCAGTTCGTCCGCAGGAACCCTTATAACAAAGGGCAACTGGCAGTATGGCATCAGGCAGGTTAACGATGAAGCCCTGGAATTCTATGTTACCACCAGGCAGAAACAGACTGTGAAGATTCCTCTCCCGGGAAACTGGCTTGACAACTGGCATCATGTGACGGCACATTACGACGGCTCAGCCATATTTATCTCCATTGATGATGCCGAAAGCGAACACATTCCGCTGACAGGAAACATAAGGAACACCCCTTTCCCTGTAAATATTGGCCGAAATGCGGAAACCCACGGCCAGGAGACATCAGTCTATATCTGCGATGCGATTATCGATCAGGCAGGCATATTCTCAAAATACATCTCATCAGACCTTCTGAAGGATCCAACCTCCGGCATCAGGCAGCAAGCTGACCTCTGGCTCGACTTTGAAGAGGAAAGCATTGATGGCGAGTTCTTTAGTTATGGCATCGGCGCCAGGACCTATGGCTCAATCTGGCCCGACAGACGTCCCCAGCCTGAGATGTGGCAGATAAAAAAATCGGCTCAACCCGTAAGCCTCAGGCTGGTATCGGCCGATAAGGGACTTGTGGAAATCACCAACAGATACCTGTTCACCAACCTGAATGAGCTGGAAGCCAGGTGGTCGCTTCAGCGTAACGGCGGAATTCTTCAGCAGGCAACCATTGACCTGGATATTGAACCCGGGGAAAAGGCAATTGTGAATATTCCCTTTGCCCGGCCTGAACCTGAGGAAGGAGCAGAATACTTTCTGAATGTAAGTTTTCATCAGAAGCTTAAGGAAATGTGGGCCGACGCCGGATTTGAAATCGCATGGGACCAGATGGCTCTGCCCTGTTCTGCCCCTGCTGCAGTGAAGGAACCGGCTGAAAGAAATCCTGTATCTTCGAAGGAAGCGGGGAATGATCTTATTATCAACGGTAAGGATTTTGAATATGTGTTTGACAGATCGACGGGATCGATCACCTCAATGAAATTAAAAGGAAGGGAGATTATAAGAAAAGGACCCGGACTGAATGTCTGGAGAGCACCATTGGCAAATGAAACTGATTCCTGGACATTCTGGTCGTCAAACAACAAGCACCGGATTGACGGCTATGGCAGGATGGCAGCCACCGAATGGTATTCTGCAGGAATTGATAATATGAGCTTTCTTAATACCTCGTTCTCTTACGAGCAGGCCGGCGATTCGGCCATAGTTGTTAAATCACGCAATATCTACACCACATCCAATGGAAGAGGTTCATTCATAGACCTGTCGGAATACACTATAGATGACACAGGTATTCTGTCAATAAGGAACTCGGTTGTTCCTAACGGCCAGATGCCATCGTGGCTGCCCCGGATCGGTCAGCAATGGACACTGGACAAGTCGCTCGACAGGGTAAGCTGGTTTGGCCGCGGGCCGCAGGAGAACTATCCCGACAGGAAAAGCGGATACAGGGTAGGAATTTATGAATCGATTGTGGAAGACATGTATGAGCCCTATCTTATACCCCAGGATTACGGACTGAGAACCGATAGCAGGATGGTCAGGCTTACTGATGCCGAAGGGTCAGGCCTTGAGTTTACGGGTGACAAGCTGTTTAACTTCAGCGTCCATCCCTACACGACAGATAACCTGACCAGGGCATTGTACACATATCAGCTCCATCAATCGGACGGGATGACCTTTAATCTGGATTATGCCACCAGCGGCCTGGGCTGTACAGCCGCGGGAGTGTTCCCCGAGTACCAGGTAATGCCGGGAAGGTATGACTTTATTGTTACCGTAAAGCCGGTTTTTGCTCCCGGAAATTAACAGATTCTGCCGGTCTCCGGCTGGCTGTTTGCAGGACAGGGATTATTGAATTGCAATTACTCAAGTCCTTCCAGTTCGGACTTTGCATACAGGCTGGCGGATGAGAGTTCCATGGCTTTCACCAGGTTAGCACGTGCCTCGGGGATATTTCCCAGGCCTTTGTTACCAAGACCTTTCAGCAGATAGGCGTTCGAGAGCCGGGCGTTCTCTGCTTCACGTTCCCCGAACTTGGCGAAGAAATCAACCTCGCTTGTTTCACCGCGGTTTATCTGCCGGTCACCCTCCGCTTTGAGTGCATTGAAGGCCTTTTCAGCTTCCTTTTTATTGCCAAGTGCCAACCAGCTTAATCCCTGATAATACCTGATGTAGCTCGAACTCAGTGCTTCACGTGCAGTTGACATCTGGAAAGATTTTTTTGCCTTTCCTTTGCTTCGTAAAGCCTCATAGGCTGTTCCTATGAAATAGTCGACCTGGTAGTTCCTGTTGCCGAAACGGCTTCCGCCGGCTTCTTCCTCAGGAACCTGGGCAAGCAGGAATTGATCGAGGGCTTTTGAGTAGTTCTTTTCAGCCATGTATTTCCTGCCAAGCATCAGATGGGCATCGATCATAATATCCCTTACCCTCGAACTTCCCTCCCGGTAACTGAATTGTTTCCCTTCAAGATATTCAACCGCCTTCTCAGGCTTACCGGCAAGTGTAAGCACGGTAATCTGACGGGCAAAGGCATCATCCCTTGCCGATACAACCTCATTATTTCCGTCGAAAAGTGCAAGCCTTTTTGAGACAGGAGAATTGCTCATTTCATACAGGGCATCAAGCTCCTCGTAGTAGACCGGCTCATTCCTGTTCAGCGAGATGGCCTTTTCATAAGAGGCGATGGCTTTCACTCCGTCGCCGTAATGACGGTAATAACCCCATCCGAGGTTACGGTGGGCAATGGCCAGCGACGGATCGAGCCTGACTGAGTTTTCCCAGGCTTCGATTGCCCTGGCCGGCTGTTTGTCGTAGAGCAGATTGCCAAGGTAATACCACGGTTTGGAGTCGGTTGGGTCATATTCAGAGACCGTTTTCAGGACATCAACTGTTTCAAGCCGGAATGGGAATACATAATCGACTGAAAGTGACGAGCCTTCCCTGCTTAGCCTTGCAGCCTCATCCCTGTTTCCTTTTCTGTGGCTGATGTATCCGAGATAATAACTTACCAGCGGATTCTTTCCTTTGAAACGCTTCAGGACGTCTTCAGCTTCATCCGCCAGTCCGTCGTTCATGTAAGCCACCGCCAGCTCCAGGTAATTCTGCGCATGGTCCCTCATCTTCATTGTAACTGATTCCAGGGCCCTGGATGTTTTATGATCATCTCCCGAATCACGGGAAAGGAGGTACAGTTCATTTGCAATCCTGAAATCGAGGGGATCCTCCGAGGCAGGACGGGAAATCATTTCCAAAGCCTCTCCGTTCCGGCCCAGCTTCCTGAGCAGTGATGCCCTGAGAGCAATTGCGCTGCTGTTTCGCGAATTGGTCGACAGGGATTCATCCACTCTGTCGAGGGCACTGCTGAAATCACCCCTGATCGAAGAGATTCTTGCCAGTTCCAGATATGCGGCCGAGTAGAACGCATAATCCCATGTTGCACGGAACAGCGTGTCAGTCGCTTCATCATAAAGTCCCATCGCCTTGAGCGTAAGCCCCTGAAGATAGAGCGCCTCGCAGTCGGAAGGCCGGGTAAAGTCCTTTGTCAGCCTTTTAATTGCCTTTGAAAAGTGATGTCTGGCTGTGGGATAGTCGCCGTTTTTCAGGGATATGTTCCCCACTGCAGTGTTTGTGCGGATATCAAACGGATCCCTTTCCAGTGCCTCCCTGTAATAGTCCATAGCGTTGAGCGTGGGGTTGTGGAACTGCTCTATCCTGCTGCCGGCAAGGAAAAGCTCCTCAACAGTGGGGATGTCAGCAGGCAGCGGAGGTCTTTTCACCACTTCAGGCAGGCTGTCGGGTTTGGTTATCTCAACCGGCTGGTAAGAAACCAGGATTTCTCCTGTTTCGCTGTCCTTTATCTCAGTGTACAGGTCGGTGAGCTTATAAGGTCCGCCAAGCTTTATGGTAGTGGTAAAGGCTTTTTCGGGCGAAACTTCTGCTTCTCCTGAAAATATTGTCTTATCCCCGTTTCTTAGAATAATGGCAGCCCTGCTAACTTTTCTGGTAAGATAATACCCAAGGAAGACCTGCTCTTTCTCTCCCGGTTCAAGGTTTACGGCTCCGTTGAGATTTGCATTCTTAAATCCGCCAATGTCCTTTACCGGATACCAGTACTGGGTGATCTTCTTTACCTCATAGGGTCTTATCCAGCTGTAATCGGGCTGATTGTCGGAAAAGGCCCCTGTCATAATCTCAACATAGGGTCCGTCATTTTCGGTGAGCCTGCCTTCAGTGGCCTGGCCCCTGGGGCCCGATCCCCACTCCCAGAGTTTGGCTCCCTTTACTATGTTATGGTCGCCGATATGTACAGTGCCGACCTCCCTTCCATGATCGTAGCCTCCCATGAAATCCTCCTTCAGGTCGTGGGCGAAGAATGAATTCGAAGATGGTGAGTTTTTCCACCAGCTGATATCAACTCCTCTTGTAAAATCCTGGCCAACATAAACTTCAGTCGAGAAGGGCCAGTTGGTGAAACTGTTCTTGGCATGGTAGGTTGCGACTGTCACGCTCGGAGGAAAAATCACCTGGTAGTTTTCGTTGACGTGTGCCGCAACATTTGCCCAGTAAAGGAAGGTATGGGTGAGAGGGGTCGGGTTGTGGATCTTTATGTCGACCCTGAAATATGATCGTCCGGGGAAAACCGTAATCCCGGCTGTCCATCTCATCCTGTGCCTGGGTTCCGTTTCTCCTATCCAGATCGTTTTACTGCCGTCGCTGTTATCAGATGTCGTATAATCCACGTCCATAAGCGTTGTAGCCCTGTGATGGTGAAGAACACACCATTCGATACCTCCCGAAACCCATGCTCCGAGCATCCCGATGTTGGAAGGCTTAACCACATTGTTTTTGTAGATGAAGTTGTACCCGTTCGACTTGTCGGCGGCATAAAAGAGCTTGCCCCCGATCTCCGGAGTTACGCAAAGTTCAATATATTCATTCTCAAGCTTTAAGGCTTTCCATGCTTTTTCTGTCCTCTTATCGGTGATCACATCATTCATTGCATATGGGTAGATGTATTTTGATGCTCCCTGGTACGACTCACCCTTGAAGAACATTGGATTTTTGTCGGGGGGTGCGACTTCATAAGTCGGGAGAACCCAGTCGTAAGAGCTCAGTTTCAACTGGGCTGCAACAGGGGTCAGGAATGATAACATTATAATTGCCGCAAATGTGGGTCTGAAGATGGTAATTAAAGCAGGTCTTTCCATTTCTGATGTTTTTGTAATTGGCCCGGAAAATTAACTGAAAAAATTCTTTGAAATAATAATTTCCATCCGTTTTCGGTGAACAGGGATCAACGAATGCTTAAAGTTAGAGGTTTAATTTGATCAAAATTCATAACTTTATTCGTTCCAATCCAAAGGTCAGTTCACAAACTTGCGTTTAAACAAACATTAACATATGTCGAAAATAGTTCTGATTCATGCACTTGTATTATTTCTGATCAGTCCGGAAAGATGCACCGATAATCAAAAAACAACCCCGGAACAGAAGCAGAAACTCACTCAGCTGCGACAGGAGGTTTCGGATGACCTTACAGGGAATATCCTTCCTTACTGGACAAACCTTATGGTTGACAATGAAAACGGAGGGTTTTACGGCCGGATCGACGGTAATGAGAAAGTGTATCCTCAGGCCGAGAAGGGAGGGATACTGAATGCCAGGATACTCTGGACCTATTCCTCTGCATACAGAGTGCTGGGAGACACCTCTTACCTCCGTATCGCAACAAGAGCCAGGGATTACATACTGGCCCATTTCATCGACAGGGAACACGGAGGCGCTTTTATGAGCGTTAATCCCGACGGAACCCCGGGCAACACAAGAAAACAGGTTTATACAAATGCGTTCTTTATTTATGCGCTTGCCGAATACAGCAGGGCAACAGGCGACAAAACTTCACTGGAAGAAGCAAAAAAAATAAAGGACATACTTGAAAAACATGCAGCCGACAGGGAGCACAGCGGATATTTCGAGGTTTTCAGCAGGGAGTGGGAGAGAATAAGGGAGCGACTGATAGGAGAAGAATCAGACCTCACTGAAAAGACAATGAATACCAGTCTTCACGTGATGGAAGCATATGCAAACCTTTACAGGGTGTCGGGTGATAAGGAGGTGGGAGAGAAGCTTGAAGCCATGGTCAGGATCTTTCTCGATAAGATAATAGACAAAAATACATCACATCTGATACCTTTTCTCGACAGAAGCTGGAACAGCACGGCCCATATTGATTCGTACGGCCACGATATTGAAAGTTCATGGCTGTTGTACGAAGCTGCCGGACTCCTTAACGACAGGGAATTGCTTGAGCAGACAGCCAAAGCATCCATTGCCGTTGCGAATGCGGCTGCAGAAGGACTTCGTCCCGACGGCGGTATGCTTACGGAGAAGAACCATGCAACCGGACATGTCAGTCCGCGGAGGTCGTGGTGGGAACAGGCAGAATCGGTGGTGGGTTACCTCAATGCTTTTGAACTGACGGGCGACGAAGCGTACCTCGAAAAGTCGCTCAGATCGTGGGAATACATTAAGAAGAATTTCATCGACAGAAAGAACGGAGGATGGTACAGCTACGTCTCAGAATCGGGAGCACCTTCCGGCGACAAGACCGGATTCTGGATCTGTCCCTATCACAGCGGAAGAATGTGCATGGAAGTTCTGGAAAGAGTGAAGGAATGATTCAGCTTTTTGCTAAATTTGGGTGAGTTAATGTCTGAATAATATGTACACTTACACATTTGGCGGCAAGAACGGCACAAGGCACATTTTGCACGAAAGCACCGACATGGTCGCTGTGCGTACACGAAACTCAAGGGATCTGGATAGTGCAGTGATCTCGGAAAAGGGAAAGAAAGCTC
>JAFGXK010000338.1 GCA_016936695.1 Bacteroidales bacterium
GATCCTCCTTATCGTCCCCGGTTCCTCCCAACGACACCAGTTCAAGTATTCTGGTCAGATAGCCTGAAAATTCAGCCGGTGTATCTGATTTCTTAAAGAGAGCTTCCATCAGAGGGGTTTTGCACAGGAAGCCGGAAGGTATCCGGAAGAGGTTTCCGGAAATAATCTCAGCTGAGATACTTCTTTCTTCATCACCCGACACGTCGGCTACCAGAGGATGCCTCATGATATCTATGACCTCCCGGCGGCTGAAGAGGATCTCGTTTCCTTCCGCCGAAGCATAGCGCTGAAGGTTGAAGATATGCTTCACAAGGCTGTACACACTGGTCATTTTGAGCGGATAGCCCATTGTGATGTTGATATCGCCGACATCACCCGGCAGACTGGTCAGCAGGGGAACTATAAGATTCTCGTCAACCAGTATTACCGCCGTATGGTGAGCTTCTTCCGGCGGCAGCACCGGTAAAGAACCCAGGAGCTCCGGAATCAGCTTCACCTGAACGACCTCCGAAGCAGTCCCGATAATCCTTCTGGTCACCTCGCTGCCTGGTAAGGAAAGAAGTGTGTCGTACTGCCAGTCTGCCGGCATGTCGTTCCTGAACGCCTTAAGATTCCTGTTCATAAACAGTCCGGCAGAGTTGGTGTTTCCATCCCTGATGTAAGAAGTGTCGTAATCCCAGTAAAAACAGGCTTTCCCCTGTTCCTGAAGTTGTTTCATAAGCGAGAGTTCGCACTTGTTCAGTGCATTGAACCCAATGAAATGAACCTTTTCCCATTTAAGGTCGTGCATTTTACCGCTGCCGTAACTTTCGGTAACATCCCTCATTATCATTCCCTCATAAGCCAGTCCTGAGGAGCGCAGTACTTTTCTGAATCCGGAGTAAAGCTCCCAAAGGATCGACCATACGGTAATAAAACCGTCTTTCTGCGGCGATTGTTTTTCCGGCTCAAAATTGCGCCAGAATTGTTTTATTATCTCAGCCTGTTCAGGATCGAGATCTCCGAACTTTGCATCTATATTCCTGAAATCCTCCACATTACGGAACACCACCCTGGCGTCGGCCATATATTTGTCGACATCGTCAAAATCGTTTAGCAGCATATCCCCCCAGAAGTAAAACTCATCAAAGCCCTCTCCCCTGCTGTTAAGACTAAGATAAACCCTGTACAGTTCAAACAACAGGACTTCATTGTCGGCGACCGTCAGATCCGAAAAGGAACCAAAGAATTCATTCGACGTCATGGTTACGGGAGCCCATGCAGGTTTTTTCAGCAAAGCCGAATAGTATTTCAGGAAATAAAGTCCGGCCCTCCTGCTGGGAAACACCAGGCAATGCCTTCCAATGTCACCGCCGGTGCTTTCATACAGATGCTTTGCTATTCTTTCCAGAAAATATACCATAATATTAAGTCGTGCGGTAGTGCGGTCTTGCGGTCGTGCAGTCGGAAAAATCACATATCGCCTGTCGCCTGTTTTACATTAAACATACAATCTGCCCTGCCCAGTATCGAGTTCTTCGAGCCGTTTTTCAATCAATCCTACAATTACGTCGGTTCGTTTCATTCCCCACATCTCTTTTGCCAGGAACCGTGGAGGAGCCTCTCCGGTGAATCGTTCAATCTGAATAGAAGGATTGAGCCGCTCAATAAACCTGATTATGAAATCAAGGTAATCCTCCCATGAAAATATCTCAAAATCACCGGGACGCTCATTATACTCCTTTTCCATGGCAGTACCTCTGATAATCTGAAGCTGGTGAAACTTCACCCTTTTTAATGGAAGGCCCGAAATTATATCGGCTTCCCTCAGCATTTCCTCCCGTGTTTCGCCGGGCAATCCGAAGATAAAGTGGGCTCCTGTATCAAGTCCCCTCGAATAGGAAGCTTCAAGCGCCTTCACCGCGTCGGCAAATGTATGTCCCCTGTTTATCCGAACAAGTGTCCTGTCATAACATGATTCGATTCCAAATTCAAGAAGAACGATACAATTCTCCGACAAATCCTTCAAAAGGTCGAGTATCTCATCATTTACGCAGTCGGGGCGGGTACCAATCACCAGTCCCCTGATGTCCTTGTGGCTCAGGGCCGCGTTGTATAAAGCACGCAGGACTTCAATGGGGGCGTATGTATTTGAATAAGCCTGGAAATAAGCCAGAAATGCTTCAGCCCGACGGTAGCGGCGCCTGTGAAACTCAATTCCCTCATTTATCTGCCGGATAACCGGTTTCTCAGGAGTGCAATATGATGGATTGAAAGCCTTATTGTTGCAATAGGTGCAGCCGCCGGTACCTTTCGTGCCGTCGCGGTTGGGGCAGGTAAATCCTGCATCTATCGACACCTTCTGCATCCGTGAACCATGGTCCGACCTGAATCTGTCGCTAAAGGCGTTGAACCTTCTCGGGGATCCCCAGGGATAACTGACCGGTATATTAATATTTCCTTCCATTCAGACAGTAATAATCCTGTTAACATCAACATACCATAGATACGCACCGTCAACATCATAGCCCATTTCCGTCAGTATCTTCCTGTAATTCCTGACCTGGCTGAGGTGAGTGCCGCTCTCCTCTCCGAACTTAAAGTCTACAAGGTATGTCTTTCCGTCCCTTATGATTACACGGTCGGGCCGGCGGGTGCCGGAATCGGGCATCAGAACCGTTGCTTCATTCAGCACAATGTTTCCCTCCCGGAACCATTCACATACAACCGGCTGATCGATAAGGGAATGAAGTTTCTGTATCATAGAGGGTTCATCCTGCTCAGTGAGCTCATAAGCCCTGGTCATCTTCCTGACAGCTTCCGGAATGTCACCAGCGGTTATAATCCGGCTGAACAGATCATGCATCATCCTGCCGTAAGTAATTCTCTCCCTTGCACCTGACTTGCCGGCATTGAGGTAATCCTCCCAGTGAAGTTTCAGCTTAAGTGAGCCGGTATAGTCATTCACCGGATACTCACTGATAAATAATCCCTTTCCCGGAGAAAAAACCCTTTGAACATCCGGAAGATTTCCAAATTCAAGAGTGCCCGTTTGAGGATCAAAGAAATTATGAAGAAACGCCGGTGATCCGTCGGGATGATTCCCGGTGAAGGCAACTGCCTCCTTTATCACCGATGCTATCCTGTTCTCATTTCTGGGTTTAGCCGGAGCAAATCCGAATATGGCACTCACAGCCCGTGTGAAAGCAACATAGAGGAGGTTTATGTTGTCAAGATAAGCGGAGAGCCGCTCATCGAAATATTGTCCTGCGAAAATGGTTTCAGAAAGTTCACTGCTGTATCTAAGAGGTACTATTCCAAGCCTGTTGAAAGGGGGTGAATCAGGCACGGCCCAGAGAATATTTGAATGAAAGGGTTTATGATCGAGATTCCATGAGAGGAACGGCAGGATCACAATTCCAAACTCAAGTCCCTTTGATTTGTGAATAGTAAGCACTCTCATTGAATCCTGACTGTCGGGAACCGCAATTGACTTTTTGATACCCTCTGTGTTCCACCATTCCAGAAATGAGGCTATTCCGGGATTCCTTGCGGAAGCGTACCCAAGTACAATATCCTGGAAAGTGTTAAGATATGGAACATTGAATGAGAATTTGCCAAGTCCGAAAAACCCCGTTACTCTTTCTGTGATATTCCATAAAGGCTGGTTTTTAATATCATCGAGAAACTCAAGGTATCCCTCAGGAAAGTAGTTCTGTGAAAAACCAATAAGCTCTTCCCCTGGCAAAGGCACCTTTCCGGCATCTTCGGTTCCTGTAGCAAGAAGGAAATTTCTCAGCATCAAAGCCCTGGCAATCATGTCCTCCGGATTGTCGAGCGCCATCAGGACGGCAATAATGAAATTTACAACCGGTGAGTTTGACAGCAGAAGCGATTCACCCGAAACGATATTGTAGTTGTACCTTGCTTTCTTTTCCTCGGGGCAGGAACAGCTGTAATCAAGAATTTCCTTCAGAACCACTGCTCCCTCCCGGTTATCCCTTACCAGTATGCCTATATCGGAAGAGCTGTAGCCTTTGTCCTGAATCGATTCGATCAATTCCGGAAGTTTTTTCAGGACCTCTTCCTGCCAGGTTGATTCTTCATTACTCTCAATGAATTCAAGCCTTACATAGCCGTCGGCTTTCCTTCCCGGATCTTCCTGAATAACCTCTGAAAAAAGCTCACTGAACTCTGAAACCTGTCCGTCTGCTGACAATTCCGATTCTATCTGCCCCGGTATTATGGAAAACAGTGAATTATTAAATTTTATGATATTTGCACAGCTCCGGTAGTTGGTTTCGAGAGGCTTTGAGATGAACCTCCTGCCGTCGACATCCCGCTTCAGGTCGCGAAGTGTGTGCCAGTCGCTGTTGCGCCACCTGTAGATCGACTGCTTGATGTCTCCAACCACAAGGTTGTCAAAGCCCTGAGCCATGCTGTTGCCCATTAGCTGCCTGAAGTTTTTCCACTGGATCACCGAAGTATCCTGAAACTCATCGATCATGAAGTTCTCAAAGGCGTTTCCCACCTTCTCATAAATGAAAGGGGCCTGGTCCTTTTCGGTTATCAGGTAGATCAGCTCCCCGGCATCAGAAAGAAGAAAAACGTTTTCATCCCTGGTGATGAGACGTACCTGGACCAAAATATCTGACAATATACCAAGTATATAGATGTATGACAGAATCACTTTTGCAGTTTTGTAACCAGCCATATTCCTGTCATAATAACCTACCATATCCCTCACGTTCTCGGCCAGTCCTGCTCCCAGAGCCTCTTCCAGGGCATGAGCAGGTTTACCGGATGACCACCGGGGAGGATCGGCCGCCGCTGAACGGACATAAGAATTGGGGATCCTGAACTCGCCTGCTGCTGCAGCCCTTACGAATAAAGGAACACCTTTTCCCTTCTGAAAAAACATGTCATCCGTAAGTCCGTAACTGTTAAAGATGCCGATTGCCTTCTGACCTGCCTGCTTTGTGTACGCCGTGAAGTCTGACATCAGGGCTTTCATCTCCCCTATATAGGAAATCAGGAACTCCTTGTCGCGCAGCTTCTCCTTTTCTTCGATCGGAAGAAGTCTGAACTTTTCATTGAATAATTCTCCTGCCAGAGCCGTAATGCTCCTCTTAAGATCCCACGACTTGCCCTCCTCGATGTTCGACCGTGCAAACATCAGCAGCCAGTTTTTAACCGTGCTGTCATTTGCTGCCGAGGCGATCATGTTATCGACCGCCTTCGACAGTATCATGGTATGGTCGATCTCGATGTCGAAGCCTGAATGGAGACCAATATCCCGTGCAAAAGCCCTGACGATCTTCTGATAAAAACTGTCGATGGTACTGACTGAGAATCTCGAAAAATCATGAAGTATCGATGTAAGGATCTCTCCTGCCTCTTTCCTAATGGCTGTTTCGCTTTTCCCTGTCGAAACGGAAATATCTTCGAGGTAAGAAGAGGCGCGGCCGCCTGCAAGTTTGTCGAGCTCATTGAGGATCCGGTCTTTCATTTCGGCAGTTGCCTTATGAGTGAACGTAACTGCAAGGATTCTCCTGTAACTGAGGCGCGATTTGAACAACTTTTCGAGATAAATCCCGGTAAGCTGATGGGTTTTGCCCGAACCCGCTGATGCGCTGTATATTGTTAACGTTCCGACGCTCATAACCGGATAAAGTTAGCCATTTTAATTAACTTTGCGTCGTGAAAAAGAAGGTGGTAATAGGATTGTCAGGAGGTGTTGACTCGAGCGTTGCAGCCTGGCTGCTGATACAGCAGGGTATGGACGTGGAAGCGCTTTTCATGAGAAACTGGCACGACACTACAGGCTTGCTGCAGAGCGACTGTCACTGGGAAGATGATGCAATGTTCGCGGAGATGGTGGCGAAGAAATTAGGAATCCCCTATCATTTCGTCGATCTGAGCGATGCATACAGGCAAAAGGTTGTCGATTACATGTTCTCGGAGTATGAAAAAGGCCGGACTCCAAACCCTGATGTGTTGTGCAACAGGGAGATAAAGTTTGATTCCTTTGCCGATGAAGCGAGAAAGCTGGGAGCCGATTTTGTTGCTACGGGTCACTATTGCCGCAAGGAAGTACTAAATACTCCAGCAGGGAATGTTTACAGGCTGTTGTGCGGAACTGACGGCAACAAGGACCAGAGCTATTTCCTCTGCCAGCTCAGTCAGGAACAGCTTGGTTACGCTCTCTTTCCGGCCGGGCATCTCACAAAAAGCCAGGTAAGGTCAATTGCTGCAGATCTTATACTGCCAACAGCTACCAGGAAAGATTCCCAGGGCATCTGTTTTGTCGGGAAGGTCCACCTTCCAACATTCCTGCAGCAAAAGCTCAAAGCAAAAAAAGGAAAGGTGATTGAAATCCCGGCATCGTTCCTCCATAGAGAATGGGAACCCGGATTTCCTGCCGGCAGCATTAACGATGATTATCTCATTGCGGCGTCGGAACCTTACCATTTCACAAGGCTTTCGGGGAAGGTTATCGGAGAACACAACGGAGCTCACTTCTATACAATCGGGCAAAGAAAAGGTATAAATATCGGCGGATACAAGGAACCACTTTTCGTCCTTGGCACCGATATATCAGAAAATATTTTGTTCATCGGAGAAGGTCAGTCGCACCCGGGACTTTACAGGAAGGGGCTTCTGGTAAAGAGTGACGAGATACACTGGATAAGAAGGGATCTGGAGATGGAGACTGGCGAGTCGAGGGAATATGATGTAAGGATAAGATACCGTCAGCCCCTTCAGAAGGCAAAGCTAAGCCGCAGGCCTGAAGGCATGTACGTGATATTCCATAAGATGCAGAGAGGAATCACTCCCGGGCAGTTTGCAGCATGGTATGATGGTGAAGAACTGATCGGATCAGGCACAATCAATGCCTGAAAAGCATGTTATAACAATGTTATAACATAGCTCAATGCCAAAAAAATAAAATTTACATTAACTCAGGAGAGCTTGTTCCTGTAATCAGGGTACCCGAATTCCCTAATTAGCCTGAACTTGTATTCGAGGGTCCAGATGCCGATTGACGGGTGCTGAACACCGTTGAATGTAGTGGTTTTGACCATTGTGTAATGGATCATATCGAGGAACACGACTCTGTCGCCCGGTTTCAGTTCCTTATCGAAAGACCAGTCGCCCATGAAATCGCCCGAAAGGCATGAATTACCTCCCAGTCTGTAGGTTGGTTTCCCGGGAACAGGCTCAGTGGCTCCGATGATAAGGGGTTTATAGGGCATTTCAAGACAATCGGGCATGTGAGCGGTGAACGATGTATCGAGGATGGCGGTTTTAATTCCCTGGTTTTCGACAATATCCTCGACAGTGGCAACCAGTTCTCCGGTTTCCCATGCAAAAGCGCTTCCCGGTTCAAGTATTACATGAAGACCGGATCTCTCCCTGAATTCCTTCAGAATTTTTACAAGATGAGCCGTATCGTATCCCTTCCTTGTCATCAGATGGCCTCCGCCCATATTGATCCATTTCAGCCGGGGATAGAACACTGCAAATTTCTCATCAACTACTTTAAGAACCTTCTCCAGCGCGTATGAATCGGACTCGAACAATACATGAAAATGCAGACCTTCCACTCCCTCGGGCAAACCCGATTGTCTGATATCGACGGAGGTAATGCCAAGCCTTGATCCGGGAGAGCAGGGATTATAAATATCGTGGCCTATCTCTGAGAACTCAGGGTTTATCCTTAGACCGGCAGAAATTCCGAGCCTTTCAAAAGTGGTCTTATCGTAAAATTTTCTGTATTGGTCCAGGGAATTGAAGGTTATATGCGAGCTGTACTTCAGTATTTCCCCGAAACTCTCACTCTTGTACACCGGAGAGTACGTATGAGCCCGCGATCCCACCTCCTCAAAACTAAGGCGGGCCTCATGGGGCGAACTGGCAGACGCCCCGCTGAAATACTCCCGGAATACCGGAAACACGCCCCACATTGCAAATCCCTTGAATGCCAGAATAATTTCAGTGCCAGAGGCCTCTGATACACCCTTTATCAAGGAGAGGTTATTGCGGAATCGCTCTTCGTCGATGACGTAGCAGGGGGACGGTATTTGGGAATAATCGGTCATGCAGTCATGCGGTCGTGCGGTCGTGCGGTCTTATAATTCAAGGTAGACGTCGTGAAGCTCGACCCATGGCAGTCCGAGGAGGTTGAGTTGTTCCATAAACGGATCGGGATCAAATTCCTCCACATTGAATACGCCGGGCTTTTTCCACAGGCCTTTCAGGTACATCATTGTGCCGATTGCAGCCGGAACTCCCGTGGTATAGCTTACGCCCTGAGCTCCTGTCTCCTTGTAGGCTTCTTCATGGCTGCAGTTGTTGTAGATGTAGTAGGTTTTCTCCCTGCCGTCCTTCACACCTCTGATGCGGCAGCCAATTGAAGTCTGGCCCTTATAATTCTCGCCAAGTTCACCCGGGTCTGGAAGTACCGCCTTAAGGAACTGGATCGGGACGATCTCACATCCATTGTACATTATGGGTTTAATCCCTGCCATGCCTATGTTCTGTATAACCCTCAGGTGTGTGAGGTATTCCTGTCCGAATGTCATCCAGAATCTGGCTCTTTTTATCGTCGGAAAGTTTTTCACCAGCGATTCAAGTTCCTCATGATAGATCAGATAGGATTCCTTTGGTCCTATTTCCGGGTAATTAAGCGGTTTGTGTATCTCGTGAGGTTCGGTAAAGACCCATTTGCCGTCTTCATAATATTTACCCTTCTGGGTGACCTCCCTGATGTTGATTTCCGGATTGAAATTGGTAGCAAATGGTTTGCCATGGTCACCTGCATTGCAGTCTACTATATCGAGGTAATGGATTTCGTCGAAATGGTGTTTGGCGGCGTAGGCAGTAAAGATGGACGTAACACCGGGATCAAATCCGCAGCCAAGAATTGCTGTAAGTCCTGCCTCCTTGTACCTGTCGTGGTATGCCCATTGCCATCCGTAAGCGTATTTTGCTTCATCAGGAGGTTCGTAATTTGCCGTATCGAGATAGGCAACACCTTCGGCCAGGCATGCATCCATAATGTGCAGATCCTGGTAAGGAAGAGCTACATTCACCACAATATCGGGTTTGAAGCTGCTGATGAGCTTCCTTAATTCAAGAACATTATCGGCATCTACAGCAGCCGTAAGGATCCGGTCAGAGCCGGTACGGGCAGCAATAGCATCACATTTTGATTTCGTCCGGCTGGCGAGCAACACTTCGGTAAACACTTCAGGAAGGGAGGCCATCTTACTGATAACAACCGATCCCACACCACCGGCTCCAATAACCAATACTTTTCCCATGTCAGTGACAGTTGTTAGTGTGATCCCAAATATAAGGATTTTTGCGCAGTCAGAATGTCCTCAGGGAAATCATCATCACTAATGGCAAAATCTGTTTATATTTGATATCTTATTTTCGTCAGGTAATGAAGCTGATCAATCCTTTCGTTATCATTTATATACTGAGCACAATCCTGCTGATCACGGCAGCTTCATTTCTTTTATGTGTGCCGGTTTCCCTGCTTTATGATGAATCGCCCGATCCCTTCCTCTGGTCTGCACTGATAGTCTCTGCAACATCGGTTTTCTTTTATCATATTTCAAAAAAAGCATCGACGGAAAAGGTAAACATCAGGGAAGGAGCTCTTTCTGTCTCTCTGGCCTGGATTGTCCTTTCAGCTGCAGGCACCCTGCCTTACCTGCTAAGCGGTTCAATTCCATCCTTCATCAATGCCTTTTTTGAGACTGTATCAGGATTCACCACCACAGGCGCATCAATACTTTCGGACATTGAATCTCTGCCATACTCGATCCTTTTCTGGCGAAGCCTCACTCACTGGATAGGAGGATTGGGAATAATACTGTTTGTGATAATAATAATGCCTGCCCTCGGAATGACGGCAAACCAGCTGTTGCCTCTGGAATCTTCACTCAAGGAAAAGATACATCCCAAGACCAAATCGGTGGCTTTAAGGCTGTTCTATGTATATATAGGGTTGACTACTGCAGAGGTACTGTTGCTTGTTGCCGGTGAAATGAATCTTTTCGAAAGCATATGTCACACTTTCGGAACAGTATCGACAGGTGGATTTTCAACAAAAAATACCAGTATTATAGAATATTCAGCCTATTCCCAATATATCATCATTCTGTTCATGTTTTTGTCGGGAGTCAGCTTTGTTATCTACTATCATATTGTTAAATTTAACTTACGGAAAGTCAAATACAACGACGAGTTGTGGTTTTACATTGCCATCACGCTGTTTTTCGGCACGCTTGTATCATGCATTCTTCTTGCCAACACCACAAAGCCCCTTGAACCTGCCTTCAGGGAAGGATTTTTCCAGATCGTTGCTTTCATAACCACAACGGGATTTGTATCTGCCGACTATCTGCA
>JAFGXK010000339.1 GCA_016936695.1 Bacteroidales bacterium
GATCCGGTTTTGGGATCTACGAGCACAAGGTTTGCAGTACCATGTTCCACCTGTACTGCTGCAATGTGACTTCCGTCGGGGTGCCAGGCCGGATCATGAATGCGTGCACTGCTCGTCAGTTGTTCAGTTTTCCGGGTTTCGAGATGGTAGAAAAAGAGGTCATTGTACTGTTCCCCGAATTGGTTGAGATTTGCCCGTGTAAAGATAAGGCTTTCCCCATCCGGGCTGAAGGAATAGGCAGCACGAATCCTGCTGATCAGGGGTTTGTCATGAAATCCGCATCCATAGGGAAACACATTATTACCTCGAAAAGGGCCCAGTTCAATTTTGCTTATATCTTCTGCGCTGTCTCCGAATGGCCGAATGTATAGTGATACACCGGATTCAGTGAGCTCCTTGTTGGAGAGATAGGCAATTTTAGATCCGTCGGGGGAAAAGGCAGGATAGAAATTCATAAATCCTTCTGACTCTATAAGCTGAGAGTTCTCTGGTTCTATACTTTCAACGGCCTGCTTATAAAATTTTTTCCGTTGGGATATCCAGTTTTGAAAGATCACCTGTCCATTTTTCCCGGTTACTTGTTCCATTGCATTGTCGATATTAAAAATTCCCGGTCTGCTCAAAGCCTCGCTTATCTCACTGAAAACCGTCTCCCCATACTGCAGTGCCAGGTAGCTGGTAAAGGCAAAGCCCTGGTTGTAAACCTGTTCCCGCTCCAGGCTGGTTTTGGATGTAAAGGTGCCCATATCTTCAAACGAAAGATACGTATCATTCAGCAGGGCGGTACGCAGAATCATGTCGCGATGCGAGTCCCATGTGTCGAAGGTCCAGCCGGTACGCTGATATTGAGCGGTACCTTCGGCGAACCATCCCGGGACGCTGATGGATGAAAAGGGGTAGGTAATAAGGCCATTTGGATAGCCGTAAAGCACATCCGGGCGACGTACATCTTCGTAGGAAAGCCACTGAAAATAGATGGCCGGGAGTTTCCGGCTTTTCTTCATGGATGCTTTCAGCTGAACAATATGGGTGAATTCATGGGAAATCACATTACGCAACCAGTCATGGGTTCCTCGAAGGGGAGAATCGAGAGCGGGAATCCAAATATCAATTTGATTGTCGAAGAAATAAGCAGCCCCGTTGGAATAGTCTTCTCGGTCATTGAGCACAATACTGGTTTTTGAGTCGGGTTCAATCCTGTAAAGCTCGGTGATGTGAGGATAAACCTCTTCTGCTACCCGCGAAGCAACCTGGGCCGAACGGCTGTTTCCCTGTTGAAAATGAACGAGGAAATGGTTGCTCTCCAGTGTATACCAGGGGAGATGATGCTGCGGATAGCTGTAGTAGGAGGGGGAGTCCTGGGCTTCTGCCCAATACCCGTTACAGAGCAAGCATAACATACCTGCAAAAAATAACAAGCCGCGTACTAAAGGCCCTGTTTTGGATGCCATGGGACTTCAAAATAAAAATTAATAGTTGTGACCATTTGATTATGCACACTAAAAAACATAAAAGCGGAAACTAATTCTGATCGGGCAAACTATCAGCCAGCTTTGTTCGGGTATCATCGGTTAATGCACTACAGCTATTTTGATCAGTTTACTGGCTTCCCTGCCATTAATTTTAGCCTTGACTTTGGCAAGATAGATACCGCTTCCCCAGCTTGCAGTCGAGATCCTGTATTCTTCAGGTGGCCCTCCTCTTGCATCAAAGTCTTGATCAAAAATGACACGTCCGCTCATCGTAATAATTTTGACTTCGACCTTGCCGGGACCTGAAGTTTGAAAACGAATATAAGTTTCCTCTTTGGCCGGATTGGGCCAGTTGTAGGTTTCCGACTTTACAAGAACAGATGGGGACACTGGCGTTACACCGGAGTCTGAAATTCTTCCGGTTACCTTGTTATAGGGTTCATTTCCATAGATACTTCCCCAGCGGATATCTCTGTTGTGTTCAAATCTCCAGGCTTTTAAATCTCCTGAATGGCTGACGGCATATAATGTTCTGCCATGTATGACGGGGTGAACAGGTTGATTATCTCCTGATGAGATACTCCCTGCATAAAGTGGGAACCCGGGTTTAACCCTTCCGCTTGCATCATAAGCATACAGGTTTAGCGAAAGCGAATCCTGGGCGGGGATAATCAGTTCGAACGATTCATCGCCTTCAAGATCGGTAATTAACGGTGTTCCCGTGAACCGGGTTCCTTCAGGTGCAGGAATTGGGAATGAATTCAATAATGCCCCGTTGGAATTGATAGCTCTCAATTCATTTTCCCCTTGATCAACGTACAGGAAATCGAGCCGTCCGTCATTGTCAAAGTCGGCGAGGGCAGGCCAGTTTAAAGAGGCAGACTCAAACAGTAGTTGTTTGGGATCTGCTGCTTCCGGGTCAATCAGGTAGAAGGATTCATCCTCAATCAGGAAAAAAAGCTGTTCTGTTTCCGTCAGTTGCAAGGCGCCGGTGTATGCGCGTGAATTAACGGATTCTACCGGAACAGTTACCTGGCTTTCAGTGAAAGTAAGTACCGTTGGGGTGAGAACAGATGATTGCCCGCCAATGGGGACCGATTCCTGCCGGGCAGCCGGTAGATCGGCCAGTCGGGATCCATCCAAAAGGTTGAAACGGTTTGTTGTGAGATCGAGGTAAAGGATGTTATCATCATTTGAACTTATAAGTCCAAGATTACTGTCGCCAGTTGCATTCCAACTGTTTTGCCAGGAAGTTCCGTCCCAGTTCCAGGTGCTTAGATCGATCATCTCTCCATCCGGTTTATTGGCAACCACCACTTGTTCACCCAGGTAGGGTTGTTGGGGTGTATCGATCTGGAAATCAAACAGGGGACCGGCAGAGGAATTTGTCTGAAGAGCATAAACCGTTTGACCTGTTGGAATGATCAGAAACGTGTCACTTTGTGCAGTATAAACAGAAAGCCCGAGGGGATAGCTGGTCAGGTAGTTATCCAGGGACGTTATGTAGGCGCCATTTTCCGGTAATGTTTCTTCAGGCAGTTCCACTTCGGTAATGGAATTGCTGGAAGAGTGACGTGCCCGGAAAGAGGCAACAGGTTGTTGTCCTGAGAAGTCGTAAAATTCGAAAAAAGTGGGCGATCCGGAATTACTCTTATTGTTGGGATGAGTATCGGTACCGAACCGGTTTTCATACAGTGCCAGGGTGTCACCGTCCGATGTAATAACAGATGAATTATTTCCTGCCCACCAAAAGTCAAAAGCCGTTCCGTTGCTAAAATTTGTGCCCAGGTTTTGCACCGGTTCCCCGATGTCCTGTGCTCCGTCAGCTTCCTCCAGGTCAACGCCCCTTCGTTCGGGATAAGCATTTACCCCTCTGACGGAGAGCTGGCGGTCAATGACAGCCTCGTCGATATGCCAAATGAGAATACCTCCGTTGAGC
>JAFGXK010000340.1 GCA_016936695.1 Bacteroidales bacterium
CCGATCCTGAAGGATATCAATCTTAAAATAAAGAAAGGTCAGACGGTAGCTGTCGTAGGCAAATCCGGGGCCGGAAAATCGACACTGGCCGACCTCCTGCCGAGGTTCATGGATGTTGATTCAGGTCAGATACTGATCGACGGAGCAGATGTTCGCGACCTTAAGCTGAAGAACCTGAGAAGCCTTATGGGCATTGTGAGCCAGCAGTCGATTCTTTTCAACACTACTTTCAGGGAAAACATTGCTTTCGGAGTTGCAGAACCCGATATGGAAAAGGTGATTGAAGCAGCAAGGATAGCCAATGCGCACGCTTTTATTATGGAGACGGAAAATGGTTATGAAACCGGTGTGGGAGAAGGTGGAAGCAAACTGAGCGGGGGACAGAGGCAGAGGATAAGCATTGCAAGGGCTATTATGGCCAATCCTCCAATTCTTATTCTTGACGAAGCTACATCAGCCTTGGATACTGAATCCGAACGACTCGTTCAGGAGGCTATTGTGAATCTGATGAAGAACAGGACCTCGGTTGTGATAGCTCATCGTCTTTCCACCATTCAGCATTCCGACATGATTGTGGTAATCGACAATGGCCGGATCGTTGAGACAGGAACCCATGCTGAACTGATGGAGAAGGATGACGGATATTACCGTAAGCTTCACAGTTATCAGGCTATATAAACCGGCTGAAAATCTTAAAAAATCTCATGGCAGGAAAGGAAAAATATTGCAGCCTTTTGGTTTCATTGTTTTTCCTTGCACTGATACAATCAACTCTCAATGCACAGATAGACTTCTCATATCAGTCGGATTACTATTTTCTCAGGGGAAAAGATGCAGCGGGGCTTCCGTCAACCTGGAAGGATCCCGGATTTGATTGTACCTCCTGGAGCACGGGCAAAGCGCCATTCAGGTATGGAAACGGGGCAGGAGGGACGGAACTGACTGATATGCAGAATAGTTATACTACTCTGTTCCTGAGATCAGAATTTGATTGTCAGAATGTGGATCTCCTTAAGGAAATAGTAATCACTGCTGATTTTGACGATGGTTTTATTATCTGGATAAACGGATCTGAAGCACTAAGGACAAATTCTCCTGCCGTGCCTTTATACAACAGTGTTGCTCCGGCCAACCATGAATCAGGTACCGGTGAATATTTTACGCTGGATGCAACAGAAATCGCCCTGGTAAACGGAACAAACTGCATCGCAATTCAGGGTTTTAATGTCAGCCTGACCAGTTCGGACTTTTATCTTGATTTTGAAATCTATGCAGAAATAAGCCTGCCCCAGCTTACAGATACCCTGGGACTTGATTTTTCGGTGAAATCAGGATTTTATGATTCTCCTTTCAGCCTTTCAGTATCATCACCTGATCCGTCACTTGAAATAACATACACACTTGACGGCAGTAATCCGCAGAACTCCGAAACAACATTCGTTGTCCCCAATCCTGCATTAATAATTATCGATCCGGAAAGCATCGAAGGAAGACCTGCTGCCCCATCGGTTACAGTACGGGCTTCAGCATCAAGGCCGGGAATGAAGCCGGCAATGTCATCAACAAGGACTTATATTTTCCCTGAAAAAGTCAGGACTCAAAAATGGCCGGGAGGTAACTGGCCGGCAACCAGTATAAACGGGCAGCTCATTGATCTTGAGATGGATCCCCGGGTTGTAGAGGATCCGTTGTATTCTCCTCACCTGACGAGCTCTCTTCTCGGTATACCATCGGTTTCAATTGTGACTGACAATCGTAACCTGTTTGATCCGGCTTCAGGAATATATGTCAATGCCAAGGGACACGGACTGGGATGGGAAAAGGAATGCAGTGTCGAGCTCATTTACCCCGATGGACATGAGGGCTTCAGCATCAATGCCGGTTTAAGGATCCGCGGTGGTTACAGCCGTAATGACGAATTTCCGAAACATGCCTTCCGGCTCTTCTTCAGGGAGAAATATGGATATGACAAGCTCAGATATCCCCTTTTTGGAGATGAAGGAGTCGATGTGTTTGATAAAATCGACCTGAGGGCGGAACAGAATTATGCCTGGAGCAACGGTCAGTCAGATAATTCAATGGTCAGGGAGGTTTTTTCGCGTGATACCCAACGCGACATGGGCCAGCCTTACACCCGGAGCAGGTATTATCATCTTTATCTCAATGGTATGTACTGGGGCCTGTTCCAGTCGCAGGAAAGATCGGAAGCAAGATACGGCCAGTCTTATTTTGGAGGAAGCGAGGACGACTATGACGTTATAAAGGTAAATACAGAAAATGGTTACCTGGTGGAAGCCACTGACGGAACAATGGATTCATGGAGGGTGCTTTACAATATGTGTAATAAGGGATTCACTTCAAATGCCGATTATTTCAGTATAGAAGGGAAGGATGCCTGGGGGAAGCCTGTCAGGGGAGGGGAAGTAAAGCTTGATCTTAACAACCTGATTGATTTCATGTCGGTCATCTTTTATACAGGTAACTTTGATTCTCCCACAGCAGTGTTCATGCAGAATAAAAAGGCTAATAATTTCTATGCAATCGACGACAGAAATGATAAGTCGGAAGGATTCAGGTTTTTTGTTCATGATGCCGAGCATTCGTTGTTTGATGAGGCTCACAGCCCCGGCATAGGACTGTATGAAGACAGGGTGAATATCGGAACCAGAACAGATGCTCTCCGTATGGAAGTCAGTGATTTAACCAGATTTCATCCGCAATGGATTCATTTCAGGCTGTCAGATAATCCCGAATACAGAATGCGTTTTGCCGACAGGGCCTGGCGGCACTTTTCCGATACCGGAGTGTTTTCGAAGAATAAAGCCCTTGACCGGCTTGAAAGGAGGCTCAGCGAAGCAGATATTGCAGTTGTGGCTGAATCGG
>JAFGXK010000341.1 GCA_016936695.1 Bacteroidales bacterium
GATTGCCACTGATAAGATTAGCAAAGCCGCAACAACGAATAAGGTTTTCCTGGAAACACCGGTTTCATTATTCATGGTTGGTTATTATATTAAAGAAATTACGGCAGGTTAGATTCTTTGAATTCCGAAAATAAACATGTTTTTAAAAATATGCAACCGATTGCGGGTTTTTTTCTTAAATATTTTCGCTGTCTGTCATTTTATATTAAATTTGTTAATTCATATTCCTGCAGATGAGCACCCGTGATGTCACCATTTACGATGTGGCAAAAGCCCTGAACATATCACCTTCGACGGTCAGCAGAGGTTTAAAGGACCATCCGCATATCCATGCGGATACAAAAAAGAGGATAAAGGCTATGGCAAAGGAGATGGGCTACCAGCAGAATAAGTTCGCCAGCAGTCTTAGAAAAAGAAGCACTGAGACAATTGGGGTTGTGGTCCCAAAACTGAACAGTTATTTTATGGCCACCGTGATAGCAGGGATGGAGGAGATAACAAACCAGTATGGTTACGGATTGATAATCAGTCAGTCGCAGGAATCGGGCAAAAAGGAAACAGGCTGCTTATCTACACTTTTTCACAGCAGGGTCGATGGATTGCTGGTTTCCCTGGCTTACGACACAGAGAACATCGACCATTTCAATCAGATACTCAGGAAAAATATCCCGGTGGTATTCTTTGACCGTGTCATAAACTGCCCAGGATGCATGGGTGTAGTGATCGACAACTTCATGGCCGGATATGAGGTTACGTCCCATCTTATAAGCCAGGGCTGCCGAAGGATTTTACATCTCGGAGGAAACATGCTGCGAAATGTATATTCCGGAAGGTTTGAAGGATATAAAAGAGCTCTGGCCGATAACGGAATAGATTTTGACAATGAACTGCTGATGATCAGTGAGCTTGGAAACCAGGCAGGTCTTGATGCCGTCCAGGCCATCATGAGGATGAAACATCGGCCCGACGGGATCTTTACTGCCAACGATACATCGGCTGTCGCAGTGATTTGCGAGCTTCAGAAATCGGGTATCAGGGTGCCGGCAGACATTGCGGTTGCCGGTTTTAACAATGAACCCGTAAGCAGGGTGATTAAACCCTGCCTTACCACAGTCGATTATCCTGCAAGGGAGATAGGCAGGCTTGCCGCATCTTCCCTGATTAATATTCTGAAAGATAAAGGCTCTTCCAGTCTAAGTACAATAATTGTAAAGCATGAGCTGATAATAAGGGAATCGACTCTAAGGAAGAAACAGGTGGGAGCACGTAAATAATGAAGCATCTGATCATTATATCCGCAATAGTAATTCTTCTGTCGCCGGCAATTCAGGCTGATGCGGAAGATGGTAGCAGGCTCTGGCTGCGTTATGATCTTATATCCGATCCGGAAGTGCTTGCGGGCTACCATTCGGCCATTTCAGGCTGCATGTTTGATGGTGTTTCGCCTGTAATTAAATCGGCTGAGAGGGAATTGTACCATGGATTGACAGGCTTGCTTGGAAGGTCTGTCCCTTCAGTTAAGAAAATAAGGTCTGACGGTGTGGTGATAGCGGGTACGCCTGCAGGATCGCGGATAATTGCAGGGCTCGGACTGGATAAGGAACTTGAGAAACTTGGAGACGAGGGATACCTTATTTCAGCGATGAAGCTCAAAAGGAAGAGTGTAATTGTTATTGCGGCCAACACTGATGCAGGTGTGCTATACGGAACTTTCAGGTTTTTACGGCTTCTGCAGACTCACAGCGACATTTCCCGTATTTCAGTCACCGACAGCCCGAAGGTTGAAATGAGATTGTTGAATCACTGGGACAATCTTAACAGATCGATCGAGCGTGGTTATGCAGGACAGTCGCTATGGGAGTGGGACAGTCTTCCCGGAAAGGTCTCCGGCCGTTACACTGATTATGCGAGGGCAAATGCCTCGGTGGGGATCAACGGGACTGTACTTACCAATGTGAATGCCAACGCTCTGATCCTGACTCCCCGATACCTCGAAAAGGTTGCGGCAATTGCTGATGTCCTACGGCCTTATAATATAAAGGTATACCTGACCGCCCGTTTCAGCGCTCCTGTGGAGACAGGCAGCCTGAAAACAGCCGATCCTCTTGATCCGGAGGTAGCCGGATGGTGGAAGGCAAAGGCGGAGGAGATATACAAATATATCCCCGACTTCGGGGGATTCCTGGTTAAAGCCAATTCGGAGGGGCAGCCGGGTCCGCAGAATTACGGACGAAGTCATGCCGACGGTGCCAACATGCTTGCCGACGCTGTCGCTCCATTTAAGGGAATTGTAATGTGGAGAGCCTTTGTATACGACGATAAGGTTCCTGATGACAGGGCTAAACAGGCTTACAATGAATTTGTTCCGCTCGACGGAAAGTTCAGGGAGAATGTTATCATCCAGGTTAAGAATGGTCCGGTCGATTTCCAGCCGAGAGAACCCTTCCATCCGTTATTCGGGGCAATGCCTTCGACAAACCTGATGCCTGAGTTGCAGATAACCCAGGAGTACCTGGGATCATCAGTTCATCTTGTATATCTTGCACCCCTTTTTGAAGAGTGCCTCAAGTCCGATACCTGGGCCAGGGGAAAGGGATCGCTGGTAGCAAGGGTGACAGACGGGACACTTGAAAATCGAAATCTGACTGCAATAGCAGGTGTTGCAAATACCGGAAATACAGTCAACTGGACCGGACATCCCTTCGGGCAGGCCAACTGGTATGCCTTTGGGAGGCTGGCATGGGATCCCTATGCCGCATCACCTGAAATAGCGGAAGAATGGATAAGAATGACTTTCTCAAACGACCTGGCGGTTAGGGCTTCCGTCATGAAGATCA
>JAFGXK010000342.1 GCA_016936695.1 Bacteroidales bacterium
CCCTGCGTGAGGTATTGGTGCTTGGCGATGGGAAAAGGATCTGCTGCACCCTTCCGTGGGGAACATTCTTCAGTGCGTAAAAATCCTGATCGTGGGCAGGGATCTCAATCCCGCTTTCCCAGCGTGTTGAACCATAGAAATTCAAGGTGCCGGGGTCATTAAAGGTGCCGCCGTCGACAGTCAGACGGTAATAATGGAAGCCTTCCTCCAGCGGTCCGGCCGTAGTTCCGGTCCATGATCCGTCCTCATGCTTCGTAAGAGGAGTTCCTCCCCTTGTGCCGCCCAGTCCGAGGCTGACTACTACGGTTTTTGCATCAGGCGCCATAATCCTGAATCGTGCATAACCCTGCGAGTTGACCTGCGGATATTCCTGTCCGGGCTGGTTAAGTGTTGAAGGTTTGAAATCGTCTTTAATAGTTGTTTCTGTCTGTGCAAAACATTGGGAAAAGGATAGCACCGCTATCACCACGAATGCTGTCAGATACTTTTTCATATTGGTACTGAATTAATGATGGTTAATTATTTTACTGGTATTATGATCTGTGTCAGTGAATGGGCAGGGAAACTGTAGCTAATAGTGTTTCCCTTGAACTTAATCTCTTTTGATGTTACAGTAACCGCAGGTTCTGTTTTGGTACCTCTAGTCGTAAGATCTTTGCCATTCAGTTCGCTGATCTTTGCTATCCCCTGGAATGCTCCGGACTGCATCAGGATATCAGTAGTTATGGCATTGGTTTCATGCCTGTTGACAACATTAACCACCACGACCTTATCGGTGTCGTTAAGTACTGCCGTGACATCAAGATATGGAACATCGGAAAACACGCTGTTGCTGTATTTCTCACAACTTGTGTGCACATCCAGTGCCGTGCCTGTGCATGTATTTGAATACAGGTTGAAGGTATGAAACGTGGCGTTTTTGTAATGACCTTCCGGTGAATTGCCTATAAGGCTGGAAAGCATTGTGATATTGGCCATTTTAACTATATCGGCATGCCTTATGAATGAATTCAGATGCTGGGCCAGAACCAGCGATCCTGTAAGATTGTTCCCTCCGCCTGAATATTCATCGAACGAAATGTATATTGGCCTTTTTGTGCCGGTTTTCATCGTTGCTTTCTCAATAAGGGCCTGTACCATTTCGATTTTCTGATCAATATCAATGCCCAGCGACATCATTCCGGAAAAGCTTCTGTCTTTGCCCAGGGCTTCAGTTGCATACCGGTGAACCGATATATAATCAATTTTTCCGGCCATGCGCTGAAGCAAATAATCGTTCCAGTCGATCCAGCCGTTGTCGGGCTTGTAGTTTGATGCTCCGGAGGCTATGTACTTGATGTTCCTGTCTACTATGTTCATCATCTTCTGAGCTTCAAGGGCCCAACTGACATAGTCTTCAACACTTTTCTGTGCCATTTGCCAGGGTCCGTCAACCTCGTTTCCGAGAGCCCAGTACTTAATTCCGAAGGGTTTTTCATTACCGTTCTTTCTTCTCAGATCGGAGTAGAAGGTGCCTTTTTCATAATTGCAGTATTCAAGCCAGTTGGTTGCTTCCTGAAGTGTTCCCGTTCCGCCGTTGACACAGACGAAATTTTCTGCTCCGATCAGTTCTGATAGTTTCACATATTCATCGGTTCCCATCTGGTTGCTTTCAATCTGATTCCAGGCGAGGTCGAGTCGTGCCGGCCGTTTATCCTTTGGGCCGATGCCGTCTTCCCAGTAGTAAGAAGCCACATAGTTTCCTCCTGGCCATCTGAGTGTCCTGATGTTTAGTTCCCTGATAAGACCGGTGAAGTCTTTTCTGAAACCGTTCTCATCGGCAAAAGGGGAGGAGGGGTCGTAAATGGTGCCATACACAACAGTGCGGATAGGCTCAACGAAGGCACTGTAAATGTTAGGATCGATAACACTGATCTTACGGTCGAAATCAATCTTGATCAGTGCCGGTTCCTGTGATATGATCTTTCCCGGCAGAAGACCGGATAAAATAGAAAGAACAATCAGGATTTTGTTTCTTTTCATTTCTGCAAAGTTTTAGAGGGGTGAGTTATCTGGTTAATAATTAATCAGGTCTTGCTATATCTGAAAAGTATTAAGAAAGCCGCAACTAAACAAATGTAGCGGGATTCTCAGAAAAAATGCAGGAAAAATTCAACAAATTTCTTTAAAAAATCTGTCAGTTGAAATTTGATCTCTTATCTGTCCAGGTAAATTGAATGAAAATCAAAAGGAATTGATAAATAATTTTGGGCTTCACACCTCATGTTTTGTTCGGTTTTTTATGGGTTGAAAAAGATGACAGGTATATATCTAAACTATAAGGTAGATATTTATTGCTAATACGGGTGTTCCGGCTTATTCTTTTGGTTAGCTTGTACATACGAGGGATAGGCAGGGAGTAGTGGTTCCCAGCCTTGAAGGCTGGACTTCCGTCCCTTCCCTAAAGCGATCTTGAGCTTTCGGGAACCATCGGTAGCCCAAGTTTCGCCCGGTGAAGTGGCATTATTATCAATCCAGCCTTGAGGGCTGGACTTCCAGTAGCCCGGGTCTCGCCCCGGGATAGGAGCAAGAATACCAATTCCACCCCGGAGGGGTGGCCTTCGGATTCGCCGTCACGCATTCCATAATAAAATGGGAATTCAGCAAATATTATCAAACAAGCAAGTACTCCTCCTTAAAGGGTATCATATTTTCATCAAGAAG
>JAFGXK010000045.1 GCA_016936695.1 Bacteroidales bacterium
AGCAGAAGTTTTTTCATGTGAATCATAGATTTATTGTTAATTATATAACAGTAACCGTCATATGCGGCTTAAACAAGCGGAAAATTAATAAAATAATCCTTACAGGAAATAATTTGAAAAAAAGGCATTTTAACGTTGGATAACCGGAATTTATTATCATTGCAGTATGAACGTGGACATCTTCAATATAGCAAACTTCAGGGTTGACGGCGGCGCAATGTTCGGGGTGGTTCCCAAAGCGCTCTGGTCGAGGGTTTACGGAGCCGACGTAAACAATCTGATTGTTCTCACTCTCAGGTCGCTGATAGTTGAAACGGAAGGCCGCAACATTCTGGTTGATACGGGATGGGGAGACAAGCAGGATGAGAAGTTTTTCAGGCACACCTACATACACGACGGGGAAGGGCTTCTGGAAGGGCTTCGCAAAAGAGGCCTTGAACCTGAGGATATTACCGATGTGGTGCTCACTCATCTTCATGCTGATCATTGCGGCGGGGGAGTAGTAAGGAGCAGTGAGGGGGCCGGATTTGAGCTGACCTTCCCGAATGCCATTTATCATGTGAGCCGCACCCAGTGGGAGTGGGCCGTCAGGAACAATCCGCGGGAGGAGGATGCCTTCCTGGAGGAGAATATCCTGCCGATCGGCGACAGCGGTCATCTGAATCTTGTTGATGAGGATTGTGAGCTGTTCGAAGGATTTTCAGTCAGAATATATTACGGGCACACTCCCGGTCTGATGATCCCCTTCATTAAATATAAAGGTAAGACACTGGTCTATACCGGCGATCTGATACCAACGATCGCCCATCTGCCTCTTATCTGGAATATGAGCTACGACATTGAATCGCTGCGGACCATTGATGAAAAATCAAAACTGCTTGAGGAGGCCCTTGCCGGGAATTATATTCTTGTATTCCAGCATGATGTTTCAGCGGAATGCTGTACGCTCAGGATGACAGAAAAAGGGATCAGGGCAGGGGAAAAAGGAAGGCTGGCGGATTTGCTGGGGAAGTAACATATCATTTCTTCCCCTCTCTCGCTCTCACACTCGCTCTTTCTCAACCACCCCCAAACCTCCCAGCCATCCTAAACTACTCTATGTACACATCTTTTTGCAAGTTAGAATCATTGTCCGGTTCCCCTTTTTGTTTACCCCCCAACCCCCCTACCTTGCTACGCCGTAGCGGCTACGCGAAGGCGCAGAAGGGAGGCTAAGAATCAGACAATGAGTAATATAATATTTCAGAGATTGTCAATACGTTGATAGTTTTCGATTTTCGGGACGAATCGTTATCCAGCCTGGTAATAATATTCAAAAACCTTAAATAGTTGTGAATCAACGTTCTTAAGCCCCCATTTAGGGGGGTGGGGGGTAGAACGTAAAATGGAAACTAATGATTCTACTTAATAAAAATGATCGATACAAAAACCAAATCCCTAGGGCTTGAAGATTCAGACATTGAGACCTTCTTCTATTTCAGCGACGACGATCCTCTTACAACGAGCTCGGATGTGATTATTTTGTTCTGTACCGGGCTGCGCCGGTTTTCTATCCGGTCGATAAGCAGTCTTGCAGCAGTCTGTCCGATTTCAAAACCCTTCTGGTCGACGGATGTCAGTGCGGGATCGGTGAGAGTAGCTATCTGGCTGTTAGTAAATCCCACGATGGCAACATCTTCAGGGATCCTTAATCCATGACGCTTGGCTATCATCAGTGTCTGTGCCGCCGTCAGGTCGTTGACAGCGAAGAAAGCATCGGGACGGGGAGTACGTTTCAGCAATCCGGGTATAAGCCGTTCAGCGCTTTTAATGTCATCACATTTCACTATGTCTTCTTCCGATGGTGTGAGCCGGTACTCCTTCATTGCCCTGAGGTAGCCGTTGAGACGGTTCCGGGCGATTGCCAGCTGCATGGGTCCGGCGAGGTGTACTATGCGTTTCTTTCCAGTGCGCAGGAGATGAATAACTGCCTTGTAAGAGCCTGTCTCATCGTCGATAACCACACTGTCGGTATTCAGTTCATCCGCAACGCGATCATAAAAGACGAGAGGGATATCCTTTTCGAGGATACTGCGGTAATGCCCCAGATCGGAAGTGGTCTTGGACAGGGATGCCAGGATTCCTTCAACACGGCTGGAGAGAAGTGTTTTGATGTTTTTAACCTCATGTTCCCACATCTCGTTGCTCTGGCAAAGGATCATGTTGTAGTCGCGCTGATAGACCACATCCTCAATTCCGCTGATCACTGTGGAGAAGAAGTAGTGGACGATATCGGGGATGATCACACCTATAGTCTTTGAGGAGCCACTTTTAAGACTTATTGCTATGGGGTTTGGCCTGTAATTCCATCGTTCGGCAAGTTCATTTACAGCATCGCGTGTGGCCTGGCTGATGTCGGGATGATCCTTAAGCGCCCTGGAAACTGTGGAAGGAGAAATTCCAAGTTCCCGGGCAATATCTTTGATAGTAATGTTTTCCCGGCCCATATTCAGGTAGCTGTCTGTGGTAAAGATATGAAAAAAATAACTTAAAAACGTGGCAGAAATTTAGCAGATGCCCATTTCAAACGTTTGCGGTATCGATTGCGTAAATTTGTTGAAAAAGAGTTGGTTAACTCCTTTAAAGTGGCGAAATTTATCAATCCAAACCTGAATCAAAATTTTAGAAAGAACAACAAAACTGTGAATCGAAATTAAACCGAATCTATTTATGGAGAAATTAACTGGAAAACGGCTCTTCATGCTGACCTTTGGCATAATGATGAGTCTTGTTGTCTTCGGGCAACAGGTAAGAGTGTCAGGTACAGTTACCGATGCGGCCGACAGACAGACACTACCCGGTGTGAACGTGGTGGTAAAGGGCACGCTTACGGGAGCGATTACCGGCATTAAAGGAGAATATTCCCTTATGGCAAATCCCGGGGATGTTCTTTTATTCAGCTTTATCGGGTACCTGCCGCTGGAGGTCACCGTTGGTAGCGAGACTGTTATCAATGTGGCTTTGAACACTGATGTACAGGCACTCGAAGAGGTAGTTGTAATCGGATATGGCAGTGTCAAAAAAAGCGATGCCACGGGATCCGTATCAGCGATAAGCTCAAAAGACTTCAACAAGGGTGCAATCACCTCACCGCAGGATCTGCTGGTGGGCAAGAGCGCCGGTGTGGTCATTACAAACGCCGGAGGCGCACCTGGCAGCGGAGCTACAATACGTGTCCGCGGAGGTTCATCACTGAATGCCTCCAACGATCCGCTTGTGATTATTGATGGTGTTCCCATTGACAACAACAATGTTTCAGGTAGCTCGAACATTCTGTCATTTGTAAATCCCAACGACATCGAGACTTTTACCGTGCTGAAAGATGCCTCTGCAACGGCCATATACGGTTCAAGGGCATCAAACGGCGTTATTCTTATCACAACCAAGAAAGCCAGGGCAGGATCGGCGATGTCAGTTTCCTACGACGGAAGCGTATCGGTATCGAACGCCATTGCATTCGTGGATGTTTTTTCAGGTGATGAGATAAGAAAGCTTGCTTATGATAAGGTGGACTTCTTCGGCATAGACAACCTGGATCTGTTAGGCACACAAAACACCAACTGGCAGAAGGAGATCTTCCGCCCGGCCGTTTCCAACGACCATAACCTGAGCTTTACCGGATCAGTCAAATCACTCCCATACAGGGTTTCAGTAGGTTACACTGACCAGAACGGTATTCTGAAGAATACAGATATGCAGCGCATTACAGGTTCACTTAACCTGAATCCCACTTTCCTGAATGATGCACTTAAGGTAAATGTAAACCTGAAGGGCATGAACACTCACCACAACTTCGGTGAAACAGGGGCTATCGGATCAGCGGTCAATATGGATCCGACCCAGGTTATAAAAGACTGGAACGCCAGATCGGCTGATTACTTCCAGTGGTCGAACTACGGCGCCAACCTCGGAACAGCCAACCCGGTTGAGCAGGCTTTGGCTGCCGACAACCGTTCACTGGTCCAGAGGCTAATAGGGAATGTTCAGCTCGACTATGCATTGCCGTTCCTGTCCGGACTGAGGGCTAATCTCAATCTGGCAACCGACTATACCGACAGCAACGGGCACAACAACCGTCCCGTTACGTCTCCGTCAGTTTTAACATCTCCTCTTTACGGAAAGCTTACGGATTTCAACGGCACCAATTACAACAACCTTCTTGATTTCTATTTAAACTATAATAAAGATATGGCTTCCGTCAACAGCGTTATTGACGTGACAGCGGGTTACTCCTGGCAGCACTTCAAGAGGAAGGGGGATAATTACTCGCGAAGCATTGTGGATGCAACTCATCCTTACCAGAAATCTGACAGTTCATCATATGTTACCGAGAACTACCTCGTGTCATTCTTTGGCCGTGTAAACTACACACTGGCCGACAAGTATCTGCTTACCTTCACCCTTCGTGAGGATGGTTCATCACGATTTGCCGAGGATAACCGCTGGGGTCTTTTCCCTTCAGTGGCCCTTGCGTGGAAATTGAAGGACGAATCATTCCTCAGGGACGTCGATGTGGTAACTGATCTTAAACTCAGACTTGGATGGGGTGTCACGGGGCAGCAGGATGTCGGGAACGATTACCCGGCCCAGGCTCTTTACAGGGAGTCATCGGAAGGCTCATATTATTATATAGACGGTGAGTACATTCCAACCTTGAGGCCCGATGCTTATGATCCTGATATAAAATGGGAGGAAACAACCACGATGAACCTCGGACTCGACTTCGGTTTTATTAACGACCGTATAACCGGTTCGTTCGACATCTATAAAAGGGTCACCGACGATCTACTGAACTCGGTCACCGTTTCCAGCGGAAGTAACTTCTCAAACACCCTGCTCACAAACGTGGGAAGCCTTGAGAACAAAGGCGCTGAGCTCTCCCTGAACTTCATACCTGTTTCGAAGAACGACATGCATCTGACGGTCGGGTTCAACGCCACATATAACGTAAACGAGATCACAAAACTTCTGCTTACCGACGATCCCGGCTACATTGGCATTCTCTACGGAGATGCTATGACTGGCCAGAAGCAGGTTACAAGGGTTGGCCATCCGTCTTACTCATTCTTTGTCAACCGTCAGGTTTACGACACCAATGGCAAGCCAATCGAAGGACTTTATGTTGATGAGTCAGGAGAAGGCGGAGTGGTTAACGGTGACAATGCCGACAAGTATATTTATCATAACCCTGTTGCTGATTTTCTGCTGGGTCTTTCGGCAAGGTTCGAATACAAGAACTTTGATTTTTCAGCCTCAGCCCGTGGAAGTATTGGCAACTATGTCTACAACCAGATTGCTGCAGGAGCTTCGTACGACCAGATGCAGCAGATCGGTTACTGGAAGAACTTTACACGGGCATTGGACGAGACCGATTTCGTCAAGCGTCAGTTCACAAGCGACTATTTTGTGGAGAATGCGTCGTTCCTTAAGCTCGACAACGTCAGCGCCGGTTACAATTTCGGAAAATTGTTCGGTACTGTTGGTGCAAGGATCAGCTTCACAGTTCAGAACGCGCTGATCCTTACAAAATACAGCGGCCTTGACCCGGAAGTGCCCGGTGGTATCGACAATAATTTCTACCCCAGACCGCGGACCTTCATGCTCGGAATAGGACTTACCTACTAATAAAATAACGAAACAAGATATGAACAAAAAAATCTTAATATTCGGAATTATACTTTCAGCGCTGATGATCTCATCGTGCGTGAAAGATCTGGATGTCACCCCGGAGGATCCCACAAAAATTCTTGCCGGTAACCTGGGTGATGATCCCCAGTATATGAAAATGGCCCTGGGTAAGATCTATGCCAGTTTCATCATTTCAGGGCAGGGCGCCAACGGTGGTGATGACATTGCGGCTTCTGACGGCAACTTCTTTACTACCATGAGGGCTCTGTGGAACCTTCAGGAGATAACCACTGACGAGGCAATATGTGCCTGGGGTGATGTCGGTATAGCCGACCTCAACACCCAGACCTGGAGTCCCAGTAATCCCTTCCTTACTGCTCTTTACCAGCGTCTGGCGCTTAGTATCACCTATGCCAACGACTTTATAAAAAATGCACAGGACAACACTGATCCGGATGTTGTGAAATATGTTGCTGAAGCACGATTCCTCAGGGCTCTTGCCTACTCTTGGGCAATCGATCTCTTCGGACAGTTTCCTTTTACGACAGAAGCTGATGGCGTAGGCAAGTTTTTCCCTGAAATTGGCACCAGGGCGGAGATATTCAACTATATTGAGACTGAGCTGATTGACATCGAGAATACACTGGGAGAACCCAGGTTCTCATATCCTCAGGCCGACCAGGCTGCAGCATGGATGCTTCTTGCCAGGCTTTACCTGAATGCTGAAGTCTACACAGGAACAGCCAGGTGGAACGACTGCAAGATTTACTGCGATAAGGTTATCAACGGCGGTCAATATTCACTGGCAGATGATTACAGGCAGAACTTCAGCGCTGACAACGACGGCCGTCACAATCCGGAGATGATCTTTGCATGGGAACAGGATGGAACAAATGTTCAGGGATATGTAGGCACCACCTTTATAATTGAATCATCGAGCGATGCCACCTACATAAGGGCAGAGGACTTCCACGGTCTGACCTCCAATACTAACTGGAACGGAAATCGCGCAAGGGTGCAGTTCCTCGACCTGATGGTCGATACACTCGCCACCTATGGCAATGTGCCGATACCTTCTGATGATCCGACATTTGCCCAGAGTCCAGACAATCGTGTATTCCTGAGGACGAAAAAAGCCAAGGACATACCCAGCCCTTCGGCAAGCGGCGATTATGGAATAGGGGTTTACAAGTTCACAGCCCGCAATTCAGACGGTACTCTTCCGGCCACCTACAATACCGCTTATGCATGCACCGATTTTCCGGTATTCCGTCTGGCCGATGCCTATATGATGAGGGCTGAAGCTCTTTTCAGAACAGGCGGAGCTGCGAATATCGATGCAGCGGTGACTGATATCAACAGGATAAGGGAGCGTGCTTACGGCAATACCGATGGCAACATAACGGCAGCCGGCCTAAGCCTCGATTTCCTCATCGAAGAGCGCGGACGCGAGTTTTACTATGAAGCCCAGAGACGTACCGACCTGGTTCGTTTCGGCAAATTCACCGGCGGGTCATACCTGTGGCAGTGGAAGGGCGGCGCATTTAACGGGGCAAGCACTTCTGACCACCTTGACATCTTCCCGATACCGGGTGATGAACTTGCAGCCAATCCTAACTACAACGGACTGAATAACCCGGGCTATTAATAATTAAAGAGAAGAGAAATGAAAAAGAATCTGTTTATATTTCTTGCAATTATCGGAATGACAAGCCTCTTCACCGCCTGTGAGAAGGACGGTGAACTGGTTACCATGTCTTCAAATCCGGTTGCTCCGGCACTTACCACTGTTCCGGACCTTACACTTCAGAGATCCAATGGGACTCAGGTGCTTCAATTTGCAGGCACTCGCGTTGACCCGGGATTCCAGGCTTCGGCTACCTACTTTCTTGAGGCATGTGCTGCCGGTACCAATTTTGCTGATCCTGTTACTGTCTGGTCAGGTATTTTCCCTGAATCTATGAAGATAACGGTTAGCGATCTTAACGGCATTCTGCTAAAGAAATTCCCTGCTGATGCAGCAACAAATCTTGATTTCCGCCTGAGGGCTGTTCTTGTCGTTGATGCCGGAACAGGAGCTCCCGGAAGCGGGGCCAACCCGTTCTCATATGCATCTCCGGCAACGAGTGCCACTGCCACTCTATACGGACTTCCCCGTCTTGACCTTATAGGCTCAGGCATGGACCAGAAGATAGAATCTGCTCTGGGCGACGGAAAATACACAGGTCTGGTGAAGTTCAACCTCGCAAATCCATACACGCTGAGTGACCCTGATGCCGGAATTACTTACGGTGCAACCGGAGGAACCCTGACTGTAGATGGTGCAGCTATTGCTCCTCCTGCCAGCGGGTGGTACAGGCTGAACGTCGACGTTAATGCCCTGACTTATGAGACCTCGGCTTACGAGATAGGTCTTGTCGGATCTGCGACACCCAACGGATGGGATTCTCCCGACACGAAGATGGATTACAATCCTGCGGCCGGAACATGGAGTATCACCATTGACCTGGTAGCAGGTGACATTAAGTTCAGACTGAACGATGGATGGGCATGGAACCTGGGATACAATAAGAACAATACGGGCAACCTGAATGATCTTTTCCATGACGGAGACAATATTGCAGTTACAGCAGGGAATTACACGATCACGCTGACCATCACCCAACCGAATGGTCCAACTGAAGCAGGTTCATGCACGATCGTGAAGAATAACTAATACAGGGACTAAAAAAAAACAATTATGAAGATTAAATCAATATTCAGGATAATGATGCTCCCTGTGGCGGCTGTGTTAGTTCTCACAGGTTGCACAAAGGAGACATCCGAAGTAAGGCTGGATCCCGAACTGGGGACTAACAAGGTTTTCAATATTACTTCCAGCACAGCAATTGTTACAGGTTTTGTAGTTGCTGAAGGTGATGGATTCACCGAGAAGGGCGTGTGCTACGACACCGGTACCAATCCCACTATCGACAAATCAAAGGCTGTCTTCAAACCGCAGTCCAAGACGGCAGTGTACAATGTTACACTTACAGGTCTGGATTTTGCAACCAAATATTATGCTCGTGCCTATGCAACCGGTCCGGCAGGAACAGTTTACGGCGAAGAGGTTACCTTTACGACAAAGCCGGTAGTGGCTACAGTAACAACCGTTGAGGCTACCGATGTTGAAGGAACGACGGCCACCTCGGGCGGTGAAGTAACTGCCGATGGCGGATCAGCAATCACGGCGTACGGGGTATGCTACGGCACGACACCAAATCCGACCGTTGAAGGAGATAAAACAAATGATGGATCGGGTCTCGGGGAGTTTGTAAGCAATCTCACCGGACTCAGAGGTCTGACGACCTATTATGCAAGGGCTTATGCCACCAACGATGCAGGAACTGCCTACGGTAATGAAATAACCTTCACAACGCTGGTAAGCGTGCGCGAATGGTATGTGCCGGGTGATTATGTTGAAGCAAGTTATCCCGGTTCCGCCCTGGCCAACTGGAGCCCCGGTAATTCGCCGATGGTGAAGAGCAACGAGGACAATCCAAATAATGTGGAGGGTTACGTTTACATGGCTAATGCTTCAAATAACTGGAAGTTTGCTTCGCAGCCTAACTGGGATGGTCCGAATTACGGTGCAGGTGCTGCCCCTGGAACACTTGATTCTGATCCGGGCGCAGGTAACATGAATCTTCCTGCCGGATATTACAAGCTCAACGTTAATGCAGGTGCTGATCCAATGACTTACACCGCCGTGGCAACGACCTGGGGTATTATCGGCGATGTAACCTCATGGGGCTCACAGCTGCCTCTTACCTATGATCCTGCCTTGCAGATATGGAGAGGTGTTGCACATCTGCCCGTAGGAGGTTGGAAGTTCAGGGCAAATGACAGCTGGGATTACAACTATGGGGCAGACGCTGGAAGCAACAGCCTGAAAGCCGGAGGCGACAACATCGCTACTGCAGCCGAGGACGACTATGCCATCACCCTTGATCTCAGCCATCCGCTTGAATACACCTACCGTGCCGACATATGGGGAGTGATTGGTGATGCAACCCCGGGAGGATGGGATAATGACACCAATATGACCTGGGATGAAACCAACGGCGTATTTACAGTTACTTTAAACCTGACAGCCGGTTCATTCAAATTCAGGGCCAATGACGCCTGGAGTTACAGCCTCGGCGGAACCCTGGCAGAACTTACATCAGATAATGGTGCCAACCTCTCTGTAGCAGAGGCTGGAACCTACACAATCACTTTGGACCCCTGGACTTTAGTTGGGACACTGACCAGGCAATGACAAGGTAGATAATAGGAAGCGGCTGTAGCCGCAGCGTTCTTTCAATTCAGGAACCTCTTCTGTAACGGGAAGAGGTTTTTGATTATTTTTATGAACACATACTGTCACAACCGGATACTATGAAAGTGAAACTTCATTTGCTGCTATTGATATTTGCCGGATTCAGCCTGAGCTCAACAGCCCAGGTTATATCCTCCGATCCGGTATTTCCGCTGGCTTCAGACCCGGTGGTGATTACCTTCCATGCTGACAGGGGGGACATGGGGCTAAAGGATTACACCGGAGATGATGTGTATGCCTATACGGGCGTCATCACCGACCAGAGCAACGGCACGTGGGATTATGTGCTTCAGAGTTCATGGACTGACTTTGTCCCGAAAGCAAAGCTTACAAAAGTTACAGCCAATGTTTATACTCTGACCATTACGCCTTCAATCAGGGAGTACTACGGTGTGCCGGCAGGTGAAAAAATACTCAGGATGGCATTTGTTTTCAGGAACACTGCACTGGTTAATACTAGGACGGGCCGTGATGTGGGAGGAGCTGATATCTTTTACGATGTCAGTCAGGAAGCTTCATTTGATGTCAAAATTCTTCAGCCTGATCTGTATACATCACTTGTGAATGCAGGGGAGATAATTTCTGTTCAGGCTTCGGCTTCGGTTTGTGATTCAATAATACTCTTCCAGAACGGGATTCGCCTCAGAATGGAGACGGAAACAACCCTTACCCATACCATTACCGCCGCCGGATCGGGAGGCTTCAGACTGGTGGCACGGGCATGGCACAACAATGTATCAAAAGCTGATTCAGCGTACTACTTTGTCCGCACGGCAGCAGTGATACAGGCAGTGCCGGCAGGCCTGAAGCCAGGGATTAACATAACCGGTGACAACTCAGCAGCATTTCTTCTCTATGCCCCTTACAAGAACAATGTATTTCTGATGGGCGATTTCAACGACTGGGTTTACAGCAGCGAAGGTTTCATGAGGAGGAGCCCCGACGGCAGCTGGTACTGGCTCGAGGTTACAGGGCTTGATCCTGACGTAGAATACGGCTTTCAGTACTTGATTGACGAAACCCTAAGGATACCGGATCCTTACAGCACAAAGGTGCTGGATCCGTGGAACGACAGGCACATTGATGAAAGCACTTATCCCGGACTGAAGCCATATCCGGAGGGACTGGCAGACAATCTCGTTTCGGTTTTTCGGACCAGACCTCCGGCATACCCCTGGGAAAGCAATAATTTCACCCCCCCTGGGGGCGACACACTTATCATTTATGAGATGCTTGTACGCGATTTCGTTGAGAAACACGATTTTAGAACGATCCGTGATTCACTTGACTATTTTACCCGGCTGGGAGTTAATGCGATAGAACTTATGCCCGTGAATGAGTTTGAGGGAAACAGCAGCTGGGGGTATAATCCATCAATGTATTTTGCAGTGGACAAATATTACGGACCAGCTGACGATCTGAAAGAACTGATTGATTCGTGCCATAACCGCGGTATTGCGGTAATCATGGATATTGTTCTCAACCATGCATACGGCACCAACCCGCTGGTAAGGATGTACTGGAACAGCAGCACCGGTCAGCCTGCTTCGAATAACCCGTGGTTCAACGTTACATCGCCGAACACCGCCTTCAGCTGGGGTTATGACTTCAATCATGCGAGCGCGTATACACAGGCATTCGTCGACAGTGTCTGCCGTTTCTGGATAGAGGAGTTCAGGGTGGATGGTTTCAGGTTCGACTTCACAAAAGGATTTACCAACACAACAGGTGACGGCTGGGCCTACGATGCCTCGCGCATCGACATTCTGAACAGGATAGGGAACGAGATCCGTTCATATAAGCCTGAAGCTATCCTGATCCTGGAGCACTTCGCCGACAATAACGAGGAGAAGGAGCTTGCCGCCAGCGGATTCCTGCTGTGGGGCAGTACGAAGGAACGTTATCAGGCAGCTTCAACAAGCCTCAGTAACAGGAATATGCTCATTGCGTCGGATGCTTCGTGGGTAAGTCGAGGCTGGAGCGTACCGGGGATAGTTGATTATATGGAGAGCCACGACGAGGAGAGGATAATGTTCCTTAACATCAGGGATGGTGAGGCGGTTGGCGGCTACAATATTAGGGAATTAAACACGGCTCTCAAAAGAATTGAACTTACCGCAACCTTTTTTATGACAATCCCCGGTCCGAAGATGCTGTGGCAGTTCCAGGAAGTGGGGTATGACTATTCCAGGGATTACAATAATGACCGGCTTGGCCCAAAACCAATAAGATGGGATTATTACAACATAGCAGCGAGGAAGAAACTGTACGATATCTTCTCGGCCCTGGCAAGACTTAAGAAGGGCAATCCTGCATTCTCGTCAGGCGACTTCAGCATATTTGAGTCGGGGGAGACAAAGAGACTCAATATCCGCCATTCCGAAATGGATATTGTTGTGCTGGGTAATTTTGACATCTTTCCGAAAACAATTGATCCAAATTTCACCGTAACGGGATCATGGTATGAGTTCTTCAGCGGCGCAGTAAAGACTGTAAGCTCTGAAAATCAGAATACGCCGGTATCTCTTCAGCCGGGTGAATACAGGATCTACACCTCAAAGCAGGTTGAAAGGCCTTCGTTCCTGACAGGCATTGAGGATCTCCCCGGTGTGGGAAAGCCTGAAGCGGCTCATTTTGAAATATATCCCAATCCGTTCACTGATATTATCAGGATAAGGTTCGATGAAAGCAAAGGACCCGGGCCCCACAGAATAGAGATTTTCTCTGCCGACGGTACCGGAATACATTCAATGGTGGTGCCGGAAGGAACGGATGAGTTTACCCTTGAAGGAGGCAGACTTCCCAGAGGGATGTATTTCGTGAGGGTCACTTCGGGCAGGGTTTCCTCGGTAAAAAAGGTGATCAGGTATTAAGTCCGGTTTCCTGCTATTTAACCAGTACCATATAACCCCACGGTTCCATTTTCATTTTTTGGCCCCGGGCTATCTCAACACCGCCTTCGGAGAAGATATCCGTCCAGGTTCCGGAAACGACGGCATCCTTCAATGCTACTTTCACCGGCTTTTTGCTCATATTCAGGATGGTAAGCACCTCATTGCCTCCCTTTGCCCTTCTGTAGGCGATCACATTCTTACGGTTGGTTTTAAGCATTTCATATGAGCCGCCATCAGAGCCATGACGAAGCGCAGGATGGGATGTCCGGAGATGAACAAGTTTTGTATAGAAAGGAAGAAGGTCAGTTTCTTTCCAGACTATCGGATCGCGTTTGAAGAATTCCAGACGCTTGTCAAGGTCAGCTTCCTGGCCATTGTAGAGAAGGGGAACACCGGGGATGGTGAACAGGTAAGCTGCAAAAGCCTTCTGTGCGTCACCCATCTTCTCGTCGATGGTGCCATTCCATGAGTTTTCATCGTGGTTGGTCATGAAGCGGAGGCGGTATGATTCCTGATCATACCTGAGCATCTCATACTGCATCAATGTGTCAAGTGCTGAAGGTCTGCGATGCCCTCCTGCCACGGCGTTCATCAGATGATGATGGGCCCAGGCGTAGTTCATGTCAAAGGCGCGCTCAAGCAGGTATGAATGGTCCTCATCTTCGGCAAGCATTAGCACCGGCTTGATTGTATTGAGTTCAGAGGAGGCCCTGAACCAGAATTCCTCGGGAACCAGTCCGGGGAAATCACAACGGTAGCCGTCAATACCTGCCTCTTCAACCCAGTACCTCATGGCACCGGCCATGTAATCCCACAGAGGTTCAGCGCTGTAATCGAACTGGATTACATCGGTCCAGTCGAATGGTGACACGAAATCGCCCAGCGAATCCTTAGCGTACCATTCGGGGAACTCAGTGGTCAGTGGATTATCCCAGGAGGAATGGTTGCCAACCCAGTCGAGGATAACGTGAAAGCCCATGTCGTGCGCATTTGCTACGAGCGCTTGGAATTCTTCAAATGTGCCGAACTCGGGATTGACGCCCATGTAATCCTTGATTGAGTAATAGCTTCCCAGTTCGCCCTTGCGGTTCAGTTCGCCTATGGGATATATCGGCATGAACCACAGTACGTTCACCCCCAGATCCTTCAGGCGGGGCAGTGCCCGATCGACTTCGGCGAAGGTGCCTTCTTCTGAGAACTGCCTGACGTTGATCTCATAGAGTACCATATTGCGGGTCCAGTCAGCATGGACGACCGATGTTTTAAGCTGTTCGGCTATGACCGGTATTTTAGGACGGCATGCAACCACAAGTACGATTACGCCGATAAAAAGCAGGACGATTTTTAAAATGTGCAATTTCATTATAATCAGGTTATTTAAGTTCAATTATCATTGCAGTTGCGGGGGGTATGCTGATAGATTTCAGATCCTCCGTCTTCCATCCGGAAATGATGTCAGTGCCTCCGGTAAAGCCCTCAAGAGATTCGGAGTAATTTTCGCCTTTGATGGTAAGGCTCTCCTTTTCGTTGCTGTTGATTATCACCATCACACTCTCCTTGTCATTATACCTGAAATAAACATACACGCCGTCGTTCGGGATGTAGTGTTTCAGCCTGCCAGTATGTATGACCTCCTTGGTTTTCCTCCAGTTCAGGATATGCCTGGTAAAGTCGAGAGCTTCCTTTTCATTTGCTTCCAGACCGCTGCCTGTAATGACGCTTTTGCTGTCTCCCGGCCATCCTCCCGGAAAGTCCTCCCTGAGCCATCCGTCGCCCTTGCTCTTGTCTCCTTCCATTACGATTTCCGTGCCGTAATAAAGTTGAGGGATGCCCCTGGTGGTCATTATAAAACTCAGGGCCATCTTGTATGCATTAAGGTTTTTCCCTGTCTGGGTGTAAATCCTTGTCATATCGTGATTGTCGAGGAAGATTACATTCCTGAAGGGTTCCGGGTAAAGAAAGTCCTGTGAAAGCACATTGTATATCTTCGATAACCCGTCGGTAGGATTGTATTTTCCCTCAAAGGCCCTGTGAGCAGCAAAGCAAACCGGGAAATCGGTTACGGAAGGGAGATAAGATCTGTACCCGTCGCTGTTTTCCTTGTTAAGAGCCCAGTACGAGATCTGCGAAGGATCGTCATACCACACTTCGCCAACAATAAAGAAGCCCGGGAACTCCTCTCCGACCCGTCTGGCCCATCTTGCCATCATGTCGGGCTGGGGATAGGGGTAGGTGTCCATCCTGATTCCGTCGAGGTCGCTGAAAGCTATCCACCAGAGGCTTGTCTGGATGAGGTAGGTCTCGACGAGAGGATTGCTCTGGTTGAGGTCGGGCATGGTCACATCGAACCAGCCCTTTTCCATAAGCATCTTATCCCTATCCGAAGCGTAGGGATCGAGGTAGGTGGAAGCACGGTAATTGGTGCGGGTGAATTCATCGAACTGATGTATCCAGTCCTTTGACGGGAGATCCTTCATCCACCAGTGGGATGATCCTATATGATTGAATATCATATCCATGACGACTTTCATTCCGCGTTTGTGTGCTTCGTTCACCAGTTCCCTGAACTCATCGTTTGATCCGTAGCGCGGATCAGCCCTGTAGAAATCGGTGGTTGAATAACCGTGATAGGAGGAGTGCTGCTGGTTGTTCTCGAGGAAGGGATTGAGCCATATTCCCGTCACTCCCAGACCGTTCAGGTAATCGAGATGATTGATTATTCCCTTCAGGTCTCCGCCATGCCGTCCGCCGGGATCGCTGCGGTTGAGCTGTTCGGTCATCCCGGGGAGGTTGTCATTTGAATTGTCGCCGTTTGCATAACGGTCGGGCATCAGAAGGTAAATCACATCGGAGCAGTCGAATCCCCTTGCCGGACCAGAAGGTCTGGAGAGAAGAGGATAGTTGTGAACTAACTTTTGCTTTCCCCGGGTGAATGTAAGCCTTACCGTTCCGGGCGCAGCCTTATCTGATATACTGAGATTCACGAAAAGGTAATTCGGGTTTTCAGTGCGGACCAGAGTCTTTATCTCCACTCCGGGGTAGTCGGTCTTCACATCAAATAAGCCGATTTCCTTTCCGTAAACCATAAGCTGAAGGGCGTCATCATTCATGCCGGTAAACCACGAAGGAGGATCGACATGTTCAATTACCTGTGCTCCTGCAGGCAATAGCGCCGGGAGTATAATGAAAACGAGTGTCTGAAGAAGTTTTTTCATTCTTTTCTGAATTTTTTTTCTTCCCCCGGCCCAAGCAAGACCTGTTCACCATAAACGGCAAGCGGAATTGATGAGTGGGAGAGGTTGACCACATTTATAGCGGCGCCGTTGACCTCTACTCTCAGGGGGTTGTTTCTGTATCTGATTGTAAACGAATATGATTCCCAGGCAGACGGGATTAACGGATTGAAGCAAACTCTTTCATTCCTTATTCTCATTCCGCCGAATCCCTGCACAATGGCCAGCCATGTTCCGGCCATGCTGGTTATATGAAGTCCATCCTTTACCTCCTGATTGTAGTCGTCAAGATCAAGCCTGGCAGTACGAAGATAAAGGGTATAGGCTCTTTCAGAATCATGCAGTCTGGCAGCCAGCACTGAATGAATGCTGGCAGAGAGTGAGGATTCGTGAACGCATCGCGGCTCATAAAAGTCGAAGTTGCGCCTTAGGGTGTCCTCATCGAACTCATCCTCGAAAAAGAACAGACCCTGAACCACGTCGGCCTGTTTGATAAAGACCGACCGGAGTATACGGTCCCACGACCAGTGCTGATTGAGGGGCC
>JAFGXK010000003.1 GCA_016936695.1 Bacteroidales bacterium
ATTCATCAAAAATCGTTATTAAAAACCTGCCGAACTCCCCGGCTGGCACAGTGGCACGGCTGACACCGGATTGTGACCGGGGCCGGGGTTCTACAAGAGGCAGGAATGTGATATTCACCGCACCAAGCTCCCTGAAAAAGTCATAGACCACGAGCGGAAACCTTACATTATTGGAACTGACCACACACAGAATTTCCGGTTGAATCCCGGAGCGCCGCAATAAGCTGTACCCTTTCAGAACAGACTGAAGCGAAGAACTGCCATCGGCATATTTTCTGAAGTGGTTGTGAAGATCACCGGGACCGTCAATGCTTATGCCAATGATGAATTTCTCCTGTGCAAGAAAATAGGCCCAGTCCCAGTCGATGAGGGTGCTATTTGTCTGGATACCATTGACAATCTCCTTTCCCTCCGGCTTGTACTTTTTCTGAAGACTGACGGCTTTCCTGAAGAATTCAATCCCGGCCATAAGAGGCTCGCCGCCATGCCATGAAAAAAAGACAGTTGGATCATTTGTCGCTTCGATATGCTGAATGATATATCTTTCCAGCATCTCATCACTCATCAGCATCGGTTTGCCGTCCTTGTGAATCGATTGCTTCTTAAGGTAATAGCAATAACTGCAGCGCAGGTTGCATAGTCCGCCAACCGGCTTGGTAAAGATCTGGAATTCACGCTCCTTTTTTTTCATAAGACTACTTTTCAGTGTTTTCCCACCTTATTATACTATTCTCTGCTTCATCCGGGATATTCATCCTTATCCTCTGTCCCACCGGGTAATAATTGTTTATCCTGTTGCCGATATTATTGCCGAAACCCAGTCTTGCTCCACGGTACGATGCCACAAACCATCCCAGGGGTACTTCAATCCCATCCATCATATCTTTCCTAAGCCATGCCAATGCCTGCTTCAGGTCAAGATCTGCAACCGGAAATGCACCTGCCTTCATACCTCCCGACAACGAAAGTTCATGCGCCGGGATGTAACCGTTTCTTTTGGCCGAACCTATTTTTGTCCCGGGCATAATTACAGTCAGGGAAGTGTCAAGTGCAAAATAATCAGCCGGCCTGCCCGGAATGTAATAAATATCTTCTCCTTTTCTGACAAGATTTTCTGAATTGAAAGAGGTCCAGCGTCCTGCGACCTCACGGTCTGGCCCGGAAATTTCGTTTCCCTTTGGTTTTTTGCCGGACGGAGTTCTCCCTCCGGATCCTCCGGTTTTCCTTATGACTGAAACGAATAAGCCCTCGCCCCTTATCTTTCCGGGATGAAACCCATAACCAGTTATTCTTCCGTTCGATATCACAGTAATCCCTTCAAAACCCGAAATGTCGAGGCTCACGGATTCTGCCTCTTCACTTCCGGCCAGCCATAAGACATTTTCCTCATTTTCACCCGGATTGAAAGTGCATGTACTGTAAATAAGTATACCCCCCGGCTTGAGTGCCGGCCAGACATCAGCAAGGATTCTTCTCTGCCTCTCAGCACACAGAAGTGTATTGCCTACCGACCATTCGGTCACTGCAATCCTGTCCCTGAACATTCCTTCGCCGGAACATGGGGCATCAACAAGTATCAGGTCGAAAAAATCCGGCAGACGGCTGAATGCCGACGGATCATTCCTGGTAACAACCGTATTGGCTGTCCCCCATCTGGTGATGTTTTCAGCAAGGATCTCAGACCTATGCCTGATGACCTCATTCGAAACCAAAAGGCTCTCAGGTCCGATCAGGGATGAGACATGCGTACTTTTTCCTCCCGGCGCCCCGCATAGATCGAGTACCCTGAGATAACCGGATGTATCAGCCACCTGTTTAAAAACCTGTTCCAGGAACATGCCGGAAGCCTCCTGTGGATAATAGCATCCTGCATGGAAAAGGGGATCAAGTGTGAATGAAGGCCGTCTTCCCAGATAGTATCCCGATCTGCACCATGGAACCGGTTCTGATCCTGCCGGCGTGCCTTCCCATTTAAGCGGGTTTACCCTAATACTCACCGGTGAAGGTTCCTGAAGCGCCCGCAAAAGGCTCTCACTGTCAAGGTATTCCTGACCCGATAATCTTGCTATGAATTCCCCGGGGAACATTGGGCTATTGATCCTCAGGATTAACTGGCATATCCGATTTTACTGAAAATCTTTTCCATAAATAAAATACCGGAATGCCTATCAATACTATTACAAGACCCGGGAAAGTATAATTCGGTTTGTAAATCAGCAGGATCACCATAATGAAAGTTGTGATCAGAATATACAGTGCAGGGATTATGGGGTATCCCCAGGCTTTGTATGGACGGGGTATGTCGGGCCTCTTGGCACGAAGGAGGAAGAGTGCAAAGATCGTGAGTGAAAAGAACAGCAGCACTGCAAATATCACGTAGTCCAGAAGATTACTGTATGTTCCTGACAAACAAAGCAATATAGCCCAAATTCCCTGAATTGCGATAGCAAATCCCGGAACTCCCTTTTTATTGATCCGTGCCACTCTCTTAAAGAAAAGACCGTCGGTTGCCATCGCGTAATAAACTCTGGGACCGGCAAGGATAAGCCCGTGGTTACATCCGAATGTACTAATCATAACAAATACTGCCATTATGATGGCCGCATAGTCTCCGAACACGACGCTCATGGCTGAAGTTGCAACCCTGTCGTCGGTAGCAAACTGGATGCCTCTGGCCAGAACATCGGCACCGTCGGGGCTTCCTGAGAGGGGAAGTATCCTGATATAGACCCAGTTGATAAAAAGATATATCACTGAGACTATTAAGGTTCCGAATATGAGACTGAGAGGAACCGTTCTTTTTGGATTTATAACCTCGCCTGAGATATAAGTTACATTATACCATGCATCGGATGAGAACAGGGATCCCACAAGAGCTGTGGCCACAGCAGTCACCAGGACAAAGCCCGAAAGGGGTATAACCTGGTTGTTTGCTCCTATTTTCCCGGCTTCCCAGAACACCTGTTTGTTTATCTCCCACGATTCATGTCCCCTCATGGCAAAAAAACCGATCAGGATGAAACCAAAAAGGGCGAGTACCTTGGTTGAGGTGAAAATATTAACAACGATTTTTCCTGTCACTATTCCGCGGGTGTTAAGCCAGGTCAGAAAGGCAATCATGCAAATAGCAACCACCATTGTGGTGCTTATCTTCAGGAAACCTGCCTCGAACAGGATGTTTCTGTCAGAGATCCATGGAAAAAGAACACCGCTGAACTTTGCGAAAGCAACAGCTACGGCAGCTATTGAACCGCATTGGATAATTAGGAAAGTCGTCCAGCCAAAAAGAAACCCGATAAGAGGATGATAAGCCTCGCGAAGGTAAACATACTGTCCTCCAACATCGGGCATCATCGAAGCAAGTTCACCGTAACTTATTGCTCCTATTACTGTTATGATGCCAGTTATCAGCCAGACAACCATCAGCCACCCCGGCGATCCGACACTCCTGGCAATATCAGCGCTCGTTATGAAAATCCCGGAACCTATCATGGCTCCCGCTACAATTGATATCCCGTCAAATAGATTGACCCGCTTTTTCAGGAGGTGGTTTTCTGCCTGCATCTGTTAATTTATGACATGAAAGCAAAAGTAACCAAACAAATGAAATATTTTCCACCTCTGAACTGTCTATTGTAAACAGATTAATAATACACACCCTTTTTTACCAATCTTTTAACCAATGAAAAAACTATTGCTTTTATCCGCAGCAGTACTTATTGCATTAAGTGCTGCAGCCCAGAAATTTGACCGACTGGCCTTAACACCACCAATGGGGTGGAACAGCTGGAATAAGTTCCACTGCGACGTTAGCGAGGCATTGATTATGAAAGCAGCCGATGCTCTCGTAAACAGCGGCATGAAAGATGCCGGTTATGAATACATTGTGATTGACGACTGCTGGCAGGTGTCACGCGATGAGAACGGAGAGATAGTATGCGATCCGGAACGCTTTCCCCACGGGATGAAGTATGTCGCTGACTACGTACATTCCAAAGGCCTCAAATTCGGTATTTATTCAAGTGCCGGCACTGTGACATGCCAAAGACGGCCAGGGGGCTTCGGACATGAATATCAGGATGCCCGGACGTATGCGCGTTATGGCGTTGACTACCTGAAATATGACTGGTGCGGATCAACAACCCAGGATGCAAAGTCGAGCTACACTAATATGAGCAACGCCCTTTATGCTGCCGGACGACCGATTGTTTTCAGTATCTGCGAGTGGGGATCAAACAAGCCCTGGGAATGGGCAGGTACTGTTGGTCATCTCTGGAGAACTACCGGAGACATAAGCGACAACTGGAACAGCATGATAAATATTTTCGAAAAGCAGAAGGATCTTGCGAGATATGCCGGTCCCGGACGCTGGAACGATCCTGATATGCTTGAGGTGGGAAACGGAGGCATGACAACGGAGGAATACAGAACGCATTTCTCCCTCTGGTGCATGCTTGCTTCGCCGCTCATGGCTGGCAACGACCTTGAGAATATGACACCGGAAACAAAATCCATTCTTCTTAACAAGGAAATGATTGCCATTGATCAGGATACTCTTGGACGTCAGGCAACCTGCTACCGCGACAACGCAGATTACCAGATATGGGTAAAAACTTTATCAAACAATGAAAAAGCAGTGTGCCTTCTGAACAAAAGCGACGAAAAGAAATCAGTTCTTGTTGATTTTGAACTTCTTGCAGGAATTAGAACATTTGGAAGAGGATTTGGCGGATTTATGCCGACAGCCCCGGCCGGCGGAACAGGTATGCCGGGAGCAATACCCGGTATGCCCGGTGCACCGGCAGCTCCGGTAATGGGCATTCCAACTGGCCAGCGTCCGCAGGGTGCGGGGACACCAGGAGCCGCAAATCCGCCATCAACCCAGCAAAGGCCACGCATGCCGGCTCCGCTTACCCTGAAGGATTATACGGTAAGGGATGTCTGGGAACACAAGGATCTGACCCTGAAGGAAACATCTGTATACGTCGATATGCTGCCTCACTCGGTGAAAGTCTACAGATTCATAAGAAAATAAGATAAGTTTAAGCTTCAAAGAAAAGAGGCTGCCTTACCGTTAACCGGCAGGGACAGCCTCTTTTTTCAATCATTCAAAGGTGCTTGATAAGCGCCTCATCCCAATACTAATTGGCAAAGGGAACTTCTTTTCCTGTGAGCCTGATCCTCCCGCTGACGACATTCGTGAACCCGGGATCAAGGTAGCCGCTGAATCCGGGCTGTTTTCCTCCGACCGAAATTGAAAAGTATCCGGGTTCAATCACTCTCTTGTCCTTCTTATTAATAATTGAAAACTGACGGGGTTCGAGAGCGAATTCAACAACCTTGCTCTCGCCGGGCTTAAGGCTTATTCTGGAGAAACCCTCGAGCTGCCTTACCGGCCTGGGAGTTGTTGCCTTTTCATCGGTCAGATAGAGCTGTACAACCTCGTCACCTTCAACCTTGCCGGTGTTGGTAACCTTCACTTTGACCGTTATTTTTTCTCCTGCAACAGCCTTTTGAGCAAGCGACAGATCGCTGTAACTGAAAGTCGTGTAGCTCAGACCATAGCCGAAAGGATACAATGGTTCTTTCGTGAAATACCTGTAGGTCTTTCCTACCATGTTGTAATTCTCAAATTCCGGGATCTGATCGATTGATTTGTAGTATGTCACGGGCAGGCGGCCGGCGGGATTGTAATCTCCGAAGATGACATCGGCAACTGCATTTCCTCCCTGCTGTCCTCCGTAACCTGCAAGCAGTATTGCAGCAGCTTTTTCCTGAGCCTTGTTAATTGCTATCGCACCTCCGCTGGTAAGCACCACTATTACTGGTTTGCCTGTAGCCACCATGGCATCAAGCAGTTTTTCCTGGACTGCAGGAAGCTGGATGTCAGTCCTGTCACCGCCGCTGAATCCTTCGATCTTGATAGGCATTTCTTCTCCTTCAAGCCTTTGTGAGAGACCAAGTACCAGAACAACCGCATCGGCCTGACCTGCAGCTGCAACAGCCTTCTGAAGCATGTCTTTCCGGGGCTGGCTCCACAGGAGTTTCATATCGGCATCACCGGCGTAATTCTTGTACAGTACCTCAATTTTGTATTTCTGACCGGCCTGCAGCTCAACCTGGAACTCCTTATGGAAAGCGTGGTGTTCATTCCTTTCTGCAAGAACCTGTTTTCCTTCAAATAATACTTCATACCCTGATGATCCCCAACTTCCTATAGCGTACGATCCACTTTCGGGCGGGACCAGATAAGTTGTCCACTTAACTCCGAAATCATCATCCGGAAGATCTGCCGAAGGAGAAAAATGTTCCCAGTAGAAATTGATCTGGTCATCCCTGCGTGTAAATACCGGTTCGCCCTTCATCTCCCTGTTGTTGAAGTATTCGCCCAAAGCCCCCTGTCTGCCGTCGGGAGCCTGTAGATATCTGGAAGGAATGACCGTCAGATTGTGAATGCCGTCGGCAAGGTCACTTCCCTCGGCATACAGGACTTCTGTTTCAGGTTTCACCTTGTTCTTTATACCTCTTAGTATTGTAACCGGATCTTTGGGTATTCCGTTATAATTGCCAATGAGAGCTTCAAAATTGTCTGCATTTGGACCTATCACCGCTATTGTTTTTACCGATTTTGCAAGCGGAAGCACATTACCGGAGTTCTTTAGAAGCACAATGGATTCGCTGGCAGCCTTCCGGGCAAGAGTATTATTGTAATCAGAGCAATTAACAAAGAATGGGGTGCTTGCATACGATACCATATCATCCGGATCGAACATCCCAAGCTTGAACCTGGCTGTCATGACTCTCTTTGCTGCAAGGGTAATTTCATCTTCGGTAATTAGTCCTCTCTCAACGGCTGCCACCAGATTTTTGTAATCATAACCGCACTCGAGGTCGGTACCTGCTTTTACTGCCTGCGCAGCAGCCTCAGCAGGATCACTGGCATACTTTGTGAATTTGTAAAAATCGGATATAGCCCAGCAGTCTGAAACGATATATCCCTTAAAACCCCATTCATTTCTAAGAATACCATAAAGCACGGGATTTGCGCAGCAAGGATGGTCACGGAACATGTTGTATGCTCCCATAACCGAATATGCGCCGCCGTCAACAATTAAAGTCCTGAAAGCAGGCAAATATGTCTCCCTCAGATCCACCTCACTCACATTTGCATTGAACTCATGACGAAGTGATTCCGGACCTGAATGTACCGCATAATGCTTTGCCGTTGCCACCGTCTTCAGGTATTTTGGATCGTCTCCCTGCAGCCCTCTGACAAACTGATAGCCCATCCGGGCGGTAAGAAAAGGATCTTCCCCATAAGTCTCATGACCTCTTCCCCATCTCGGATCCCTGAAGATATTTATATTTGGCGACCAGAAGGTAAGTCCCTGATAAATCCCGGTTTTGCCTCTCCGCTGGAACTCATGGTACTTTGCCCTGGCCTCATCAGAAATGGCATTAGCCACGTTGAACATAAGTCCTTCGTCCCATGAGTTGGCAATAGTGATCGACTGTGGGAAAACAGTTGCAAATCCGGCACGCGCAACACCATGCAGTGCCTCATTCCACCAGTTGTATGACGGTATCCCCAGTCGTGGAATAGCCGGTGCCGTATAAAGAAGCTGATCAGCCTTCTCTTTAAGAGTCAGCCGCGATACAAGATCATTAACCCGTTGTTCTTCGCTGAGCGAGGGATCCCTGAATGGTAAGGCATTCGTTCCCTGCTGAGCTTCAACAGGAGAAATAAGCCCTATCCCCATCAGTACAATGCAAAGAAAACCCTGAACTACTTTCTTCATGATAGATTATTTTAAATATTGAAAAAAAGAACTTCTTATTCTTCAATCTGTTTTTACAACCCTCAGAGCGATATCGGTTGTATATAAGGGCGTGTTGAGCATAACCCATCCGCCCTGATGACCGGCAATGGAATTCACCGTTTCTCCTCCGTTAATGGTGTTGACCCAGGTTGTCCGGAACGAACCGGCAGGAAGATTTATCTCAATCAGACCGCTGGTACCCGGTGTCTCATTACCGTCGAAATAAAGCACCATGGATCCGTTATCATCTGCAAGTCCGTGAACCGAAATGTTTTCCTGACCAATTACTCTCACCATGCCTTCAGGGATAGGCTTCATGTTAATAAAACCGACCTGTTTCATGAATCCGGCCAGTATCCCGAACTGATTGCGCAGGGCCCTGCCTCCTCCTCCGGGCTGACCTTCCTGAATTACAAAGGTGCCATCCTCGGTTTCGGCTGTAAATGAATAATCGAGGTGATTGAACAAGGCACCTCCGGCCATGATGAAATTCCACGCTTCCTTTCTGTAAGTTTCATCCTGAATGCCGTCAAAACCGGTTTCATTGTCACCCAATGGCATGTTCAGATGGTAATTCATGGCTACGGTCACAGGAGGAGCGGCATAATGAAAATTATAAACGGAGACACCCTCCCTGGGACGGGGAACCTTCTTTTTCAGGTTTGCCACATTGTTCGAAATAAGGTGTTTCGGAACCATGTCCTTCTCTGCTTCAACAACAACCCGCGTCATGTGATCCTCCCACTGCCTCAGTGCCGTGGTATCACCGAAATAGGGCTCATTGCAGACCTCATAATAGAGATTATCAAAATCGCCAAGTTCCTGTACTATCTTCCTGACCATCTTTTCCTGAAACTCAAGCAATGCGGGGTGCTTCAATGAAAGAACCTCCTTCTGATCCTTCACCTTAATTATGCCGTTTATGTTGTTGGAATAGTACAATGGAGATAACTTCCACTGAAGCGTGTCGTAAAAATTGGAAAACAGGTCGAGTTCAACCACAATCCCTCTCCTGCCGGCCTCTGCAACAAAATCCCTGAGCCTTTCGAAATACCCGGTATCCCAACTGTCAAGATCAAACTTATTGCCACCCACTGCATAACCCGGATCTGAACTCCGTGCCCAGGGACAGATGAACCTTCCGGAATCGGGAGCAAGGGTATTGGCGCGTATCCCGAATGCTCCTTTCGGCTCCACATAAATACCCGAAAATGTGCGGGTTATATTCATCCCGCATGCGGCAAGCTCATCGAAGTATTTTATGTAGTCAAAATCAAGGTTCATCACAGCACCGTAGTGCTCGGTTGATCCGATCAGCAGGGTTGGTTCCCCTCTGAACAGGAAATAATGGGGATTATCGGGATGAAGTGCAAGAAACTCTTTCGGCTGAGAAGAAGAGCCGCAGGAAGAAACCAGCAGAGCAAGAACAAGCCAGCCTGTAAGTTTTACTACTTTCAGATTCATAAGTTTATGAACTATATTGTAATTTCATCATATCGCCGGCCAAAGCCGCATCGACCTGCCTAAACCGTCGGCAATTTCCACGGATCCCTGTAAGACGGAACCAGATAGTCGTTCGCCTCAACATCGTTAGTAAACCTGGTCCCATCCCACACAAGCTTCTTGCCTGTACGATAGGCTATGTTGCCCAGTGCGGAGAATTTAGCTATGTGAGCACCGATTTCAATGCTGGCATTGGTCTTCGGATTCCGGCTGGCAATACACTCGAGATGGTTCTTTACGTGATTTTTCAGTCCGGCTCCCGTGCCTCTGGTCAGGGGAACTGCTTCCATCCTCAATATACCGTTAACCTTTTCGGGAATCACTTCCCATCCCGATCTGTCGACAACGAGAGTCCCGTTCTCTCCGACAAATCCAAGTCCGTGATTTCTGCCGTATGCACCGTCATCAATTCCAATCGCATGATCCCACAGAACGTTGAAACCGTCAAACTCATAGATGGCCTGAAGGCTGTCGGGTGTTTCACATGCATCATCGGGGTATCCGAATTTGCCGCCCATGGCCATTATCGATTTAGGCGCCGTGACATTCATGGCAAATAGGGCATAGTCGAGAAGATGAACGCCCCAGTCGGTCATGAGTCCGCCTGCATAATCCCAGAACCATCTGAAAGTAAAATGGAAGCGGTTCCTGTTGAAAGGTCTTGACGGTGCAGGACCGAGCCACATGTTATAGTCAACCCCGGCTGGTACAGGTTCATCAGCCAGAACCGGAATGGAAGGACACCATCCCTGGTATGAAAACACTCTTACCAGCCTTATCTTCCCAAGAACTCCTGAGTTAAAGAAATCAACTGCCTCCTGCCAG
>JAFGXK010000343.1 GCA_016936695.1 Bacteroidales bacterium
AAAATAATATTATATTTTTATTTTCTGCTATCGTTTCCCAATCCCAGTTAAATACTGCCCTTAAACCGCTATGAGAAGTCGAATCCCGAGATGTATGCCGGCGCATCGTAAAAGACTTCCTTTTCCTCATCGGTGAAATTCAGGAAACGGGTATAGACCAGTCCGGGCTTTGCATTCAGCATTCTGTTAAGGGCTCCCATTTTCACAACGGTGCGCAGTTTTTCATACAGGTCGCTGCGGTCGTCGAGCCAGGTAAGTCCGGTATAGAATCCCTCGGCCGCGCACACTGACTCAAACAGGTCGGCCAGAAGTTCTTCTCTTCCCTTTTTACAGTATATCGCATGAAAAACAAGATGCCTGAACTCCTCGGGAAGGAAGAGCTTTTTGAAGTACGGGGCTTTTGGAAGAACCTTCATATAGATCCATCCCCACACTCCCGGCATATCATAGATCTTGTACATTGAAGGAATTGCACTCACCCCTGCCATTATCTCATCACCTTCCCTGAGTACGTAATATTTATCTCCGTGAAAAGCATGGTCGGTACTGAACAGAGAATAATCGCGATAGTAATCCAGGAGCAATTCTTTCATAAGCTCCTTCTCCCCGGGTGTGGTGATCCTCGCGACCCTGGGATCGGGTTTCGGATTGAACCTGCTGAAAGCGACGGTGAGAAACGACCTGATATATTCATATCCCACCTGATGAATGAGGTTTTTTGACCTTTCGTTCATGCTCTCAATGAAGGCATACATTAAATGCTTCTCGTTTTCACCTATCTGGTCGAAATCGAGCAAATGAGGTTTGCTGAAGATATCGAGTGTTTTCTTCTTGAAGGAATCATCCTTTTCGCTTTTAATGATTTCTTTCTTTTTCCTGTAGTCAACATCCGACTGGTAAACAGAATCAAAAGCAAGATATCTCAAATATGATGACGGATATCTGAACCGGCCCTGACCTGTGATCCTGTAGCAAGAACCCACAGTTCCAGTCACCTTGTTTTTCCTGTAAAGCGATACAAATCTTATCTGGTCGCCGTACGCAGCGATACGTGAAGGGATGTTGCGCAACTGGAATCTCAATCCCCCTTCGGAACCCTGGACAGCCCGGTTAAGGATTTCGATCATTCCTTCTGTTGCATGGTCCGAAACTCTTACTTCAAGATCCTTGTGTCCTATTATAGTTCTCTCAAACATATTGCCGGGAAAATTTGCATCTACTTAACATCCAGGGAACCAAATACCCTCTGGAGCAGGGGGCTCACCCTTGCTTCCACTTCCTTTCTGATCTTCAGCTCTTCTTTTTCCACTTTTGAAAACATCCCCTCGAGGGCTTTTCTTGTAAGATAATCGTCGAGGTCGACATTGACCGGTTTGAATCCGGCCAGTTTCCCGGGGATAGTATTGGCCAGTGAATTCCATTTGCCGGTAAGGGCAATCCAGGAATCCTTGGTGGAAACGTTGGCAACAATCTTCTTTTCGGTCGAACTGGCGATTTTTGGTTTATAAAGTGAGATGAGGGCGTCGGATGTTGTCGTCCTCAGATAATTGGTGGCGGCATTATCGGCTCCCCTGAGGATATTGAACGCATCTGATATTGTCATCGAGGTGATGCTGTTCAGGAATATCGGGGCAACTTCCTTTGCGGCATCCTCGGCAGCCCTGTTTATCCTCAGCACGACATCCTCAACAAGCTGTTCGCCTCCGGGGATCCTGGAAATATTGTCGATGATCACCTCAGCCTCATCCGGGAGAAGGATCTTAATTGCAGCATCACCATAGTATCCGTTCTCAACTGACAGTTTTTCGGCTGAATTGCGTGCCCCTACAGAAAGGGCTTCCTTGAGTCCTTTTACAACTTCCTCTTCGGTAAGGGGAACGTTGACAGTTGACTGCATCACATTAAGCAGTTCCGCACAACCGGAAGCAACAACAAACAATATGAAGAGCGGTACGAATCTGATTCTCATGACAGATAATTTAAATTTTCCTAAAGATACAAATTACCTGCAAAGTCACGAAACGGAAGAGAACAGGGTTTCAGCAATAATCAGATCCTCAGGGTTTGTTATTTTGATGTTTTCCCTGTTTCCCTCGACAAGGCGGATCTCTTCGCCCGTTTTTTCAAGGACCATGGCATCGTCGGTGAATTCAGGGTTGAATTCTGTCGCGTATGCTCTCTTTATAAGGCTGGAATTAAACACCTGAGGAGTTTGTATCAGCCGCAGAAATTGCCTGTTTAAAGGCATATTTCCCGCTCCTGTCATTAACCTCACTGAATCAGCAGGATTGACTGAAGGTATGGCGTTACCGTATGTGGCAGCAGCTTCAAAGCAGTTTTCAATAGTAGTCGTGCTGACCAGCGGTCTCACGCCATCGTGAATGGCAACCAGGCTGTCGTCCTCAACCAGTGCAAGGCCATTCCTTACCGATTCGAATCTTGATGGACCGCCTTCGGCAAGCGAATGTGAAAGGCTGAATGAATGCAAGATTATCAGTTCATTCCAGTAAGTGAACTGGTCGCGTGGGAGGACGATGATTATCCTGATTGAGGGATCAAACGAGTAAAACCGTTCAGCGGTACGCATCAGGACCGGCTTTCCTGCCAGTTCAAGGAACTGTTTCGGGATGGCCGAACCCATTCTCCTTCCGGCTCCGCCGGCAACTATAAGTGCATAACGGTCCATATATACTTATTCCGGCTTCTCTCAGCCTTTACGCCTCTGAAGTGTTCCTGGGGGCGGGCTTCAGTGATAAAACTATTCCTTTGTGTACAGGAACCTCTTTATGCTTCTCTTTGGT
>JAFGXK010000046.1 GCA_016936695.1 Bacteroidales bacterium
AATGTCGCTTCCCAGCCTGGCTTTTATGCGCTGGAGGTCATTTTTCATTATGGCAATTGACTGGAATATCTGTTTCTCAGGCATAACGGGTTCAGGCAGTTCACTGCTTATGTAATTGACGAATTTCCATATCTCCTTGACCTCCTTTATATGAATATCATAAGGTTCATAGAGAGGATTCAGGGAGAAAAGGGTTAATCTTCCGTTCTTCCGGACATTGTTTTCAACGATCTTGAAGACAATTCCGTCGTCGAGGGTGAATACTATATAGGCTTTTCCGCTCATCAGTTCCGTCCAGTCCTGGATAAATTCTCCGGTCACCCACGACCCGTCAGGTATCGGGAACATTGAATCTCCTTTCAGCTGGAAAGTCCGGTACTTTCTTTTATCCGAAAGAAACGGCAGATGGAACACCGGAAGCTCTCCGATATATTCCGGATCAGCATATCCGGTTGTGTATCCCGCCTTTGCTTTTTCCGTAACCAGCTCGATGTTCTCCCTGTTGCCCGAATTGACTGTGGTGGTAAGCACCCGCAGGTTGCTTCCCTTCACATAGGCATCGTATCCTCTCTCGAGCTCACCAAGCTGGCTCTCCGACAGTTTTGCAATATCGATCTTGAGAAGTGTGTCAATCGACATGTTGAAATATCCCGAAAACGAAACGAGTACATCTATTCCGGGCTGGGCCACGCCGTTCTCATACCCGCTAAGGGTTGAACGCTTCAGGTCAAGGGCCGCAGCAACATCATCCTGGGTGCGCCCCTTCCTTTTTCTTAAAAATTTTATGTTGGATGCGAAGTACATGAAGAAAATTGATTATATTGTAATCATAACTTTGATTAATTTCTAATCAAAAGTATGATATGTTTACGAGAAATGCAAATATTTTTTAAGGAAGTTTCTCATTTATAATTGTTAGTCGAACCGGTTTTCAATCATTACAGTCATTTTACCATGTTCATTGCAGGCAATACGGAAAGATCTGTTCTCCATCTCGATATGGATACGTTTTTCGTATCGGTTGAGAGGCTTCGCAACAGCAGTCTCACCGGCAAGCCAGTCATCATCGGCGGCATGTCGGACAGGAGTGTCGTATCGAGCTGCAGCTATGAAGCGCGTAAATATGGTGTCAGTTCGGCAATGCCGATGAAGATGGCCAGAAGCCTTTGTCCCGATGCAATAATAATCAGGGGCGACATGGAGGCATACAGCAACTATTCGCATATGGTAACGGATATAATTGCCGAACGATCGCCCGTTTATGAAAAAGCATCAATCGATGAGCACTATATCGACCTTACGGGCATGGACCGCTTTTACGGGTGCTATAAATGGTCGCACGAGCTCAGGCAGTGTATTATAAAGGAGACCGGTCTGCCGATATCTATTGGACTTTCGGTCAACAAAACAGTATCGAAGATAGCGGCAGGGGAAGCAAAGCCCAACGGGGAGAAGGAAGTGTCAGTAGAAAGGGTCCACCCCTTTCTCGATCCGCTGTCAATAAGCAAGATACCCATGGTCGGGCAGAAGACTTACCACACCCTCCGCTCGATGGGTATCGCTACCATATACACCCTGAGGAATATTCCGGCCGAGATGCTTGAAACGCTCATGGGCAGGAACGGCATGGAAATATGGAAACGGGCCAACGGAATCGACTCCACTCCCGTAATGAGCTACTCGGAGCAAAAATCAATAAGCACCGAGCATACCTTCGATAAGGACACCACCGACATGGTCAGGCTGAACCAGCTTCTTTCCGGCATGGTTGAGAAGATAGCATACGATCTCAGAAAACAGGAGAAGCTCACCTCGTGCGTGACGGTGAAAATAAGGTATTCTAACTTCGACACCCACACTCTGCAGAAAAGGATACCATACACCTCCTTCGATCATGTTCTGTCAGGTGTCGCAAAGGAGCTTTTCGGCAGGCTTTACCAGCGGCGAATGCTCATAAGGCTGATAGGCGTCAGATTCAGTCACCTGGTAAGGGGTGTTCAACAGCTCGACATGTTCGATGACACTCCTGAAAAGGTAAACCTTTACCTGGCCATGGACAATATCCGTAACCGCTTCGGCCGGGATGCAGTGCGTTGGGCCGTTGGGCCGTAACGCCGTCAAGTCTTTTTTAACATGTACTTAAACTGTCATTCATATTACAGCCTCCGCTACGGGATGATGTCCGTGGAACAGCTGGTGCAGTGCGCTGCTGCGGCCGGAGAGGACTGTATAGCAATGACCGACATCAACAATTCTACAGGGATCCCCGAATTTGCCGGCGAATGCATTAAAAACGGCATAAAGCCTGTTGCCGGCATAGAGTTCCGGAACGACAATGACCTGCTGTATATCTGCATTGCCCGTAACAATGAAGGACTGAGGGAACTTAATGAGTTCCTGTCAGCACACAACTTTGACAAGACTCCCCTGCCCTTCCCCGCACCTGAATTTTCGCACGCTTACTCTGTCTACCCGCTTTCCGGCATACCCGAAAGGCCTTTGCTCGATAATGAACGTATCGGAATAAGACCTTCAGAGGTCAACAGGCTGCTGACAGTGCCGCGATCAGTCTCCAGAAACTCCATGGTGCTTCTCCAGCCTGTGACATTCGCGTCGGAAGATGACATCTTTATCCATAAAAGCCTGCGGGCAGTCGACAACAACATACTTCTGAGCCATCTGAAGCCGTCTCAGTGCGGTGCTGAGGATGAATTCTTCATGCCGCCCGAAAAAAAGAGTCGCCTGATGCGTGAACACGAATGGCTGATGAAGAACACCGAAAAGCTGATGAGCGACTGTTCCCTGAACTTCGACCTGACCACGCTCAAGAACAAGAAAGTATTCTCAGCAAGCAGGTACGACGACAGGCTTCTGCTTGAGAAGCTGGCATGGGACGGCATGCTGTACAGATACGGCAGACATAATGCTGAAGCAGAAAGGAGAATAAGGCATGAACTTGAAATCATCGACAAGCTTGGCTTTTCGGCCTATTTTTTGATAACCTGGGATATTGTAAGGTATTCAATGTCGAGGGGATTCTATCATGTGGGACGTGGCAGCGGAGCGAATTCAATCATAGCATATTGCCTTAAAATTACAAATGTTGACCCCATTGACCTAAACCTTTACTTCGAGCGATTCATAAACCCAAAAAGAAGCAGTCCTCCAGACTTCGACATCGATTATTCGTGGAAAGAGAGAGATGAGGTCATAGACTATATTTTCAAGAGGTACGGAAGAAAGCATACCTCCCTGCTGGGCACAATAAGCACATTCAGGGGCAAGTCTATAGTGCGTGAACTGGGAAAGGTCCACGGGCTTCCAAAGGAGGAGATCGACAACCTGATCGACAACCCGGCTTCAGAGGCTAACATGAATGAAATATCCGGACTGATCTTTTCTACCGGACTCAGGATAGCAGATTTTCCGAATATGAGGAGCATCCATGCCGGTGGGATCCTTATCTCAGAGGAGCCCATAAACTGTTACACTGCGCTCGATATGCCTCCCAAAGGATTTCCGGTGACACAATGGGACATGTACACAGCTGAAGAAATCGGGTTTGAAAAGCTTGATATCCTGAGTCAGCGCGGGATAGGCCATATACGTGAGAGCGCTGAGATAATACTGAAGAACAGGGCAATAGATGTTGATGTCCATGCCATCCAGAAATTTAAAAGCGACCCGAAGGTAATGGACCGCCTGAGGAGAGGCGACACCAAAGGCTGTTTCTATATCGAAAGTCCGTCGATGAGGGGCCTTCTTCAGAAGCTCCGCTGCGACAATTACCCCGTCCTTGTGGCGGCAAGCTCGATAATCAGGCCGGGAGTCGCACGTTCGGGAATGATGAGGGAATACATACACAGGTTCCATAACCCCGGTAAGTTTGATTATATCCACCCTGTAATGAAGGAACAGCTGGAAGAGACATTCGGAGTGATGGTTTACCAGGAGGATGTGCTTAAGGTTTGCCATCATTTTGCCGGCCTCGACCTTTCCGATGCCGATACACTCAGGAGGGCAATGAGCGGAAAGCACAGATCAAAGCAGGAAATGCAGAAGATTGTCGACAGGTTCTTCAGCAACTGCCGAGAAAAGGGTTACAGCGAAGAAATAACCCGTGAGGTGTGGAGGCAGATCGAATCGTTCGCAGGGTATTCGTTCTCAAAAGCCCACTCGGCATCCTATGCAGTAGAGAGCTTTCAGAGCCTTTACCTGAAGGCTCATTTTCCCCTCGAGTTCATGGTGGCGGTGATAAATAATTTCGGCGGTTTTTACCGGACTTGGGTATACGTCCATGAAGCCCGGAGATGCGGCGCAGCCATTCATCCTCCGTGTGTAAACAAAAGCACTTACAAAACAATAATTTACGGATCAGATGTTTACCTTGGCTTCATTCATATCCAGAGCATTGAAGAAAAGTTTGCCAGATCGATAGAAATATTCCGCAATGCAGGAGGTCCTTTCACAAGTCTCAATGACTTCGTGGAAAGAGTTGGTCCCGGACTTGAACAGCTGATTCTGCTGATCCGGACGGGAGCGTTCAGATTCACAGGCAAGAAGAAAGCAGTGCTGCTATGGGAAGCCCATATGGCAATCAACGGAACCAGGCATGAAAATATCCGTCCTCTTTTTTCGCAGCCGGTCCGCAGTTTTAAGCTTCCCGACCTGGTGCACGACAGCCTTGACGATGCTTACGATGAGATCGAGCTGATAGGTTTTCCCGTTTCAATAAGCTGGTTCGACATGCTCGAAACATCATTCAGGGGTGAAATCCAGGCAAACGATATGCTCAGCCATTGCGGGGAAAAAGTCAGGATGGTGGGGCACCTTGTCAATATCAAATACATTAAAACCAAAAAGGGGGAATGGATGAATTTCGGATGTTTTATC
>JAFGXK010000047.1 GCA_016936695.1 Bacteroidales bacterium
AGAACGTGTTGCCACAAGCTACAATTCATACAAAATCAACACCGTGTTGAGGGAAATGTATGGCTGGGACGGCTACATCCTGACTGACTTTGGAATCATTCAAAGCATGAATTACGGTGTGGAAAAATTAACTCCGGCTGAATGCATATTAAAAATCCTGCAGGCAGGTTGTGATGCTCTCGGCGATTGGGGAAGGCCCGGACGACCGGAGGATATCGAATATGCCATAGAGGCTTATAAGCTTGGTGTTGAGAAGCTTGGCGAAGCAGGAATGAATGAAATCATGAATAAGTCGACCGAAAGGATCCTGAGAACCCAATTCAATATTGGAATAGTTGACAATCCATATCTAAGCATCGGGAAAGCCGAAACGGTTCCAAACAACGCGGAGCACAACGTCAGGGGCTATCAGGCTTTGCTCAGGTCTGTTGTGATGCTTAAGAACAGTGGAGGAATTATTCATCAGGAAACGGCAGGAGCAGAGAAGAAGAGTGTGTATATCCCAAGGGTGTATCTGGCCGCAACTACCGGGCGACAGGCTGGTCCTGCAACTGCTAATCCGGTAATAAACCCAGAAATAGCCGGAGAGTATTTTAATGTCGTTACTGATAAACTGGCTGAAAAACTTACAGGTCCGGCTGATGAGATGGGCAATCGCACTATATCGCCGAAAGATATCATACGTGCATCTGCAGCAGAAATATCCAGCTGTGACTTCGCTCTTGTCAGGGTTAGCAGTCCGCAGAACGGGAATCCTACATTCGGAGGAATGAGAGGCACTGTGAAAGACAGAGATGAATATACATATCTGCCAATTTCACTGCAATATCGTCCCTATACTGCAAATTCAGAATTCGTGAGAAAGGAGTCCATCAGCGGAGATATGATCGAGGTGACAGAGACATCCCCCGAGGGTTATGGCGATATAAAGTCACTGGTAAAGGAGAATCGCACATATTTCGGCAAGACCGGGATAATCAGGAATGAAAGCGATCTGGATCTCATTCTGAATACCGCATCGGTAGCAGACAGGGTCATTGTTGTTCTAAACGTCTCAAATCCAATGGTTTTCAGGGAATTTGAGAACGAGGTCGATGCAATCCTTGTGGGATTCGGTGGAGGAAGGTCATCTATTCTGTCCGACAAGGCATTCCTTGAGATTATTGCCGGTAAGGTCGAGCCTTCAGGGCTGCTACCGCTTCAGATGCCTGCTGATATGGAGACTGTTGAGGCTCAGTTCGAGGATGTACCGAGAGATATGAAATGTCATACCGACAGCGATGGCAATACTTATGATTTTGCATTTGGCCTCGGTTGGTCGGGAGTTATCAAGGACGTCCGTACGGCCAAGTATGATGTTCCTCCTGTTGTTGGCGGGCCACCTGAATAAATCTAAACGTTGCTATATTAGTGTTATACCTGAGCACTTTGTAAGCCAATAAACCAGTCAAGGTCCGGATCCATAAGTTTGCGTCCCTGAGTTGTTATTTATTGCTTGTTATATTCAAAGCTGAACACTTTTTCCCCTTTCCCGGAATGGGCAGATAGAATAACAATCAGACCTGGTTCATTCATCCCAAGCCAGTGAGCATAAACGTAGATATCGGTTTTTGTCTTATCCATCCTATTTCCGGCCTAATAAATTAAGATCCTGGAGTTTTCTGCCAAACTCATCATCTGTAGCAATTTTTAAAAAATCATCCTGCAGTCCAAGGACCCGGAGAACATTAAAATATGCTCCCAGTCTAACACCGGGATCCCCCTTTTCGATCCAGTAAAGAGTTTTTCTATCTATTCCTGCTCGTTCAGCAACCTGAATTGTTGTAAAGCTCCTTCTTTTTCTTGCGAGTTTTATATTCTGCCCTACTTTCTCAAGTATCTGTTGATGCTTTGGAAAGAGTATTTGCTTCTTCGATTTCATATATAATGGGGTATATTATCCACAAATATAAGCCTTATAGGGATATTATACCCCATTTTAATGAAAATAAGTAAGCTTATCATTAATTAAAACAGCAACAGAATCTTAATTCATTCCCTAACTGCCAAGATCATCAAACGCAGGAGGATCAACTTGTGATAGAACTGAATCCTGATAAAATTAAAACTGGTGAGAATTTAATTATCAAAAGGAAGGGTCTGTTCAAATTGAAGAAGATCCTATAAAAAGAAACTTTTTACATATAATGCCGGGCACACTGGGTGCTGAGCCCTTATCACTTCAGTATGACTTCCTTTTTCAGTTTTATATCCCGGGATGAAGCTCCGACCAGAATTTCAAGTTTACAAAGGTCATTGTCCCATGAATGTGTCTTTTCGTTCCAGTACTGAAGATCCTTCACCGGAATTAATAGCTTGACAGTTTTACTCTCAGCCGGAAGAAGTTGTATCCTTGAAAATGCCTTGAGTTCCTTTTCAGGCCACTCAACAGCCGGGTTAATGCGGTGTACATATACCTGCACCACTTCATCGGCAGCCATTTCACCGGTGTTTTTCAGATTTACTGAAACTATTATTTCATCATCTTTACCATACTTTTTTTTGTTGGCTTTCAGTTTACTGTACTCGAAAGTGGTATAAGTGAGACCATGTCCAAAAGGATACTTGACAGGGATGTTTTTTGTATCATACCAGCGATATCCTACGAGCGATTCTTCGGAATAATATGCTGAATTCGGGTCTGATTTCTGAGATTTATCCGGCTCCTGTACGCCTTTTTCTGCTGCGTCAGTTTTTGAAACAAGATTGGCAAAGACATCTGATTTTTTAGTTCCCTGGGGATAATTATGCAGATAATAAGCTGGTGAATCTTCCAGTTTAACAGGCAGGGTAAATGGCAACCGGCCGCCCGGAGAGATTTTACCAAGAAGCACATCAGCCAGGGCATTACCTCCCTCAGAGCCGTTGAACCAGGAAATAACAAGTGCTCTTGAAAGTGGTTCCACAACATTAAGATCATTTGGAGCTCCGCTTGCAAGGACTGTTACAATATTCTTATTCACTTTAGCAATACTGGTTATCAATTTATCCTGACCATAAGGTAAAGAGATGTCTTCCCTGTCACTCCCCTCTGTTTCAACTGTCCGGTTATTGCCACCAATAAAGATGACTAAACTGGCTTTGGATGCCGCTTCAACAGCTTCATCTGTAAGCTTCTGAGCGGTTATTTCCTTTTGACGGGCTGCATTTTCAATTTCTTCAGGGGTCCTTTTTCTGAACCTGTCGGCAAAACTAAACTGAACCGCTTCATATCCCTGGGCATATATGATCCGGGCTTTGTCTCCGATGCGATCCTTCAATCCCTCCAAAGGTGTTATTTCATAAAGTGTCTTCACTCCTGCACCTAATCCGCCTGTTGCCATTTTTTGAGTAGCATTCGCTCCAATAACAGCGATAATTGGTTTATTCTCCAGTTGCAAAGGAAGCACACCATCATTTCTAAGCAGAACGATGGATTTGCTTGCAACATTATATGCTATCTTATGCTGGGCAGGCTGGGAAGTAATTTCCTTGTTTGCTTCATTTTCAGGGACAGGCTTTATAGCAAGTCTGACACGCAAGATTTCTCGCACCCTCTGATTAATAAGATCTTCGGAAACCAAACCTGCACTAACTGAATCAAGCAGGGCTTTCCCAAAATACCTTTTATCAGGCATTTCAACATTCAGTCCGTTTTTTATTGCATTCACAGTGCTGTGAGTACCTCCCCAGTCGGAAATAACCATTCCTGCAAATCCCCATTCATTTCGGAGTATCTTGTTTAGCAGAATGTCATTTTCTGCACACCACCAGCCATTTACCTTGTTATAGGCAGCCATAACCCCGTAAACATCGGCTTCTTCAACAGCGGCCCTGAACGGTGGAAGATATATCTCACGCATTGCGCGTTCGCCAATAATTACATTTACACTTCCACGATTGTTTTCCTGGTTATTCAGGGCATAATGCTTGATGCAAACGGCTACTCCATTGTCCTGAGCACCTTTGGAGTATCCTACAGCCATTATTGAATTCAGAAAAGGGTCTTCACTCAGATATTCATAGGTTCTTCCTCCGGTTGGAATCCTTTGAATATTTATTGCCGGACCTAGAAGCATGTCCTTCCCCCTTAAGCGTGCTTCACGGGCCATTCCGGTTCCATAGGCATAAGCCAGTTCAGGAGACCATGTTGCCGCCAGGGCTGAACCTGTTGGGAAAAATGTGGCTTTATCATTCTCCAGACCAAGCGGATTCCAGTTGTCAGGATGCATTTCCTCGCGGATGCCAAAAGGTCCGTCTGTATATTTCATATCAGCTATTCCCTGACTTGCTACTCCTGTTGAAACGAACATATGCTTGGCATGGAGCATGTCCACTTTTTCCCCGATTGTCATTTTGCTGATTATCCCGTCGATCTGTTTATCGTACTGAAGAAGGGCAGATCTGTGTGATTTTTCGGTTGTTGCACTGACCAGCAGTACTGTGATGGCAGTAAAAGCAAGGATTCTTGTTATTCTCATATCTTTTAAATCATTAATAATATACTTAAATGTCACCCATTGGAATTGCAGATTTGCAGTATCTGAAGATCTGTTCTGCATTGTCCAGGTGAATGATTGCCATTAATTACTTTGAAAACGGATTAAAATTACCTCTCTGTCTGATTCGCAACTATCGGTCATTTTATTGTGATTTGCAAATGTAAAAATAATGCACTTAAGCTTGCATGACACTTAAAATTAATTTGACTTGTTAGTGATCGGATTACTTGAATTTGTCAGGAGTTTGTTGTTATCTTTAAATGAAAAAAAGAGCGTCAAAAATGAAAAAGTATAAATTAGTTCGTATGCCATTGTCCGGGATATTTTTGCTCCTTCTCATTGCAACCGGAACAATTTTGAATGCACAGGATTTTGGCCGCAGGGAAAAACTAAACGACGACTGGTATTTCAATCCGGGAGACATCCGGTATGGAGGAATAGAAAATATGGATTGCAGCAAATGGGCTGTTGTTGATCTTCCTCATGACTGGACAGTAGAGAAAAACGCGAGTCCTGAACTGGCAAGTTGCACCGGCTACCTTCCGGGAGGCATTGCCTGGTACAGGAAAGAAATTGTTGTTCCTGCCCCGGAGAAAGGAAACAAGGTTTACATCTTTTTTGAAGGGGTTTATAATAACAGCGAAGTTTTTATAAACGGTAAATGGGTTGGGAAAAGGCCAAATGGCTATATATCATTTATGTACGACCTGACTCCGTACATAAAGTGGGGAGAGAAGAATTCGATTGCCGTTAGAGTTGATCATAGCAACGATGCAGATTCGCGCTGGTACACGGGATCAGGAATCTATCGTGATGTGTACCTTGTATATGCCAACCCGGTTCATATCAATCTCTGGGGTGTGGCCTACCAGGCAGAAATTGAAAACAACGCGGCAGAAATCACAATAACCACAATAATAAAGAACTCCATTGAATCTTCACCGGTAAAAGTAGTTCATGAACTATTCGATGCTGAAGGCCGCAAAGTTGCATCCTCCTCAAAAAGCGGAACTGCTGATGCTAAAAGTCTTACGGAATTCAGCCAGATTATGAAGCTTCGGTCTCCGGCGTTGTGGAGCATCGCTTCGCCTTATTTGTATACGCTGAAAACTTCTGTATATAAGGGAACCAGGCTTATTGACGAAAGCAGTTGCAGAGCCGGCATCCGTGAAATTGAATTCGATCCGGATAAAGGCTTTTATCTCAATGGAGTGAACACAAAATTAAAAGGTGTATGCATTCATCACGATGCAGGTGTCCTGGGTGCCGCAGTTACCAAATCGGTATGGCGGACACGGCTTGAAACTTTGAAAAGTCTCGGGGTTAATGCTATCCGGACAAGCCATAATCCTCAGGCACCGCATCTGTACGAATTATGCGATGAACTCGGGTTTGTTGTAATGGATGAAGCATTCGATGAATGGGAATATCCAAAGAACAAGTGGATCACAGGCTGGAACAGAGGTATTCCGGGGCATCAGGGAACTTCTCAGTATTTCAGGGAATGGAGTACGCGGGATCTGAAAGATCAGGTTATGCAACACCGGAAGCATCCATCCATAATCATGTGGAGTATTGGCAATGAAGTGGACTATCCTAATGATCCCTATACACATCCCGTACTGGCCGATGAGGGTATCAGTCAGCAGTCTGTAAGGGCATTTCTGGAGGATCATCCGAGAGCAGAAACCCTTGGTCAGATTGCCAGGGAACTTGTTGCTGCGGTAAAGGAAGCCGATAATTCCAGACCTGTCACGGCAGCTCTGGCCGGTGCAGTGATGTCGAACTATACCGATTATCCCTTTGTACTTGACATTGTAGGCTATAATTACACCGAAAACAAATACGACAGTGACCATAAGCTGTATCCGGAAAGGATTCTTTACGGAAGTGAGAATAGACATGACTTACCGGCGTGGTATGCAGTAAAAGACAAGGAATTTATTTTTGGACAATTCCTCTGGACAGGTATTGATTATCTGGGTGAGTCAGGTGCATGGCCCGCCCGTGGTTCGACTTCGGGTTTGCTCGATCTGGCCGGCAATATAAAACCCCGGGGCTATTTCCGCAAATCGTTGTGGAGTGACAAGCCAATGGCTTACATTGGAACATACAGACTGGTAGAAAGAGGTGGTCGGATGGGAAACAGATTATCAGCAGATGCACCGCCTTTGTGGAATTACGATAAGGATACCAGGGTCCAGGTAGTTTGTTACACGAATTGCAATGAAGCAGAATTGCAGCTTAACGGAAAAACAGTTGGTGAACGCAAACCATATGATACTGAAACCGGGATAATCGCATGGATCGTCAACTACGAACCCGGCGAACTCAAAGTGGTAGCATTCAATAACGGAAAGGAGGCTGCAACATACAGAATTGCATCCAATACGATGCCCGCTAAGATTGACGCTGAAGTTCTTAAACCAATGGATAATGAGCTTTTGAGACAGGTGAAGGTGAGTATTCTGGATGCAAATGGCAACCATTCCATCCTGGCTGACAATGAAATCACCTGTGAAATTTCCGGAGGGACTTTGCTTGGAATGGAAAATGCTTCACCCAATGCTGCAGATAACTATCAGGACAATAAGCAACGCTGCATTAATGGCAGATTATTGATTTATGTAAAAAAAGATGCAGCGGAGAACCCGGTTTCAATGAAGCTATCATCACCGCTTCTGGACTCAATGGAACTGAAAATTGAATAGTTTTTACTGCCTGAATCACCTCACAACAGGCGGGAAAAAGGAGACAAATACATAAACTCAAAATTCTGAATACCATGCAAAGGATTCTGATTACTATTTTGATGGCTCTGGGCTTTGCATCAATCTTTGCTCAGAGCCGGAAGCCGGAAATAAAGGAAAATATTCCTCTGGATTCAATCCGCCTGAGCGATCCCTGTATCCTGGCCGATAAAAGTACCGATACCTATTATATGACAGGAACGGGCGGACTGCTATGGAAAAGTAAAGACCTCAGCAGATGGACCGGGCCATACGTTGTAACACAGACTGATCCTGAATCTTGGATGGGTCCGCAACCCATGATCTGGGCCGCCGAATTGCATCAGTACAGGGGAAAGTACTACTACTTTGCCACTTTCACCAACAGAAATGTGAATATTGATACGGTCAGGGGAAATGTCATTAACCGGCGAGCCAGCCATGTACTGGTTGGTGAGCAGCCCGACGGACCTTATGTTCCGATGGAAGACGATGTTTACCTGCCTGCTGACAAACCCACTCTGGATGGTACGTTCTGGGTTGACAGGGATGGGAAACCCTACATGATATATTGCTATGAATGGCTGCAAAACTGGAACGGAACCATAGAAAAAATTGAACTGAAACCTGACCTGTCCGGATCAATCGGAGAAGGAAAAGTGTTGTTTCGTGCCTTCGATTCGCCATGGAGCAGGGAACGGGATGAAAATGGAAACATCATCCCCAATAAAGTAACCGATGGTCCTTATCTCTTCCTTACTCAGCCAGGCAAGCTGGGAATGATCTGGACAAGCTGGGTTTTCAGTGATTATGTTCAGGGGGTGGCTTACTCTGAAAGCGGCACCCTTGACGGACCCTGGGTGCAGGAAGCGGAACCGGTCACTCCGCCTAACTTCGGGCATGGTATGTTATTCCGGACGTTTGAGGGGAAACTGCTTATGTCGGTCCATAGTCATAAAAGCGTAAATGGACGAACTGTAAGGATTCCGCATCTCTTTGTAGTGGATGATTCGGGTGATAAGCTGGTTGTTGAAGATCAGTATCGCCCTTTATGATAATCTGTGTAAGCGGGTCACAGGAAAAACTTACCGCCTTTCAAATACTGCACAGCTGCAATAACCCGGAACAAGAAGGATGCGGAGAAATATACCGGTACATTCAGCAGTAAACAGTATAGCTCTCTCCTGTACCTATCCGCACTGGCTTCCTGAAAGTCTCAGAACCTGAATCCGTGATTGTTACCTTGTTCAACTCAATGGAACCGTTAAGGACATCCAAAACGACCGTTACCCCTTTCTGGCCTTTCGATATTCTGGCAGTTCCGTATGAAAAACCATTCGACCAGAAATACTTCCCTTCACGGTTAGTAAACCGGAGCTCCTTTGTCACCCCGGAGTAGTTGAAACCGCTGAGAGCAAGCACGGCAGACCAGCTGGCCATGGCACGGCCATAGTGATGTCCGCATTCGGCTTCATTGAATGGATTTCGCTTCCTTCCGTCATAACGGTTTCGTATATTGGAAATGCATTTAAGTCCGTCGTCTGTCTGACCCTCGTAAAGCATACCTATTGCAGCTGTGTATTCAAATCCTGTCATCACCTCGGTAAAGTACGGAAAAGGATTTACCGGACGTGAGCCGGGGTAAGATGCCATCAGCAATGCTGCTTCGTTGCCGAGAGCATAACTCCTGAAACAGTTAAAGTGGTCGGTAAGGTCGCTCTTGTAGTTATACTTCATTATGCTCTTAAGGGTTTTTGAAACGTTTTCCTTCTTTACAAGATAACCCAGGCCGCAAACATGCGCCAGGTACTGGCCCACCAGCTGATCGACCAGACAACCTTCACCCAGCTGGTAATCCGGATTTCCGTAGTCAGTTGAGCCCATTCCCACAAGCTGTTCCACTGGGATCTTTTCCTTTTTGGGAACAATAATCCTGTGTATATAGTATTCTCCGTTGAACAGATTCTCGTCTATCCATTTACTACCGTTTGCAAAGAGTTTCCTGCATCGGGCTGCCATTTCCGGATCCTTTGTATGTTCGGCCATTTTTTCCATTGCTTTAAGGGCAGCCAGGTACCAGATCGTCATCTGGGGATTAGGGCCATAGTATTCCACATCCATGGTGTTATGCTGGACTCCTTCCATCACCCCGTCCTGATCACCGTCCCAGCCACCCTCAATCCAGGCATAACTCAGCGCACTCTTTGCCTTTGCGTAGAGTTCTTTGAGAAATTCATCATCTCCTGACAGCTGCCATTCCCTGTAAAGTTTTACAATGCATCCCATCTGGCCATCGGCAGCTACTTTTGAGAAAGAGGAGGCCTTTTCGAGGGGAAGCTGAATCCGGAAACTCATAATTCCCCCCGGAGTTGTTGCCGGTCCGAATTCCAGCTTTCGCATTCTGAGAGCAAGATCACCGAAAAGAAATGCGGTGGCTGTTTCATAGTTCCAGACATGGGTGCATGATCCGAAACAGCAGCCGCTCCTGTCATTGCAACCTTCCCAAGCATAGAAATTTCCGTCACTGAGCCTGAAGCAGGTCTGGCTCCTTAAGGTGCTAAGGTTAAAAAGGGCGGCCTCCTTTACAACTTCAGGCAGATCAGAGGAACAGAACGAGCCGACGAATTCAATGGTTCTTCTTTCAAGTTCTGCAAGAACCTTGATTGTTCTGGTAATAACATCCCAGGCTCCCGCGTAAACAGTTGTGTAATGGTTCCTGAGTACCTCGGCCGACCATGCCTTCCTGTTGGGAAAGTACCATGCAAAAAGGAATCTGACAGATAAGGATTCTCCGGGCAAAAGTTTATTGCTGAGGGCCAGAGAGGCCATTGGTTTTGGCGACTGTTGATCGGTCCTGTTGTCAAGCATCCCGTCATCAGAGAGATCGTCCCAGAAGTCAAGGATTGACGTGCCCCATCTCTCAGGTAACCAGGCAGTTCTGTAAGACACTTCCCCTGGTGAAATGCATGCAAGTGCCATCTCACCCCATTGTTCCGATACTTTGTCAACCCCTTCCGAGGTAAAGTGTATTCCGCTTATATTATTTTCTTCTATAAACCGGTTTTTATTGGCGACAGCCTTTCCGCCTGAACCAT
>JAFGXK010000048.1 GCA_016936695.1 Bacteroidales bacterium
GATCCCGCTCACAACTGTTTCCATCATCGCATCAATAAAATTCCCCGCAAAATTAATTCTTTTTCCGAAAATCGTACCTTTGCCTGTCCACAATACAAGAAGGCCATGGAATCAACGCGACAGAAAAAAGTATCCAGACTCCTGCAGAAGGAGGCGGCCGATCTCTTTTTAAGGAAGGGGAATGAATTTGCACACGGCAAGATGATCTCTGTAACTAAGGTCAGGATAAGTCCCGATCTTTCCGTTGCCCGGATCTATCTGAGCATCTTTCCTTCGGAAGGACAGGATGGTATTCTGAAGGGTATCCAGGAGCACTCCCCCAAGATCAGGTACGAATTAGGCCAGAAAGTGGGGAAACAACTTCGCATCGTGCCTGAAATAGCCTTTTTCATCGACGACAGCCTTGATTACATTGACCACATCGATCAGCTTCTCAAATCCTGAGGAAATGCAGTACGATCCGGTCAAGAAAACGGTTGGAAGGATCTTTTCGGGTCCGGCAGCAATGAGGAAATTGTTTTACTTTTCCCTCGACATGCTGCTGCTGAGGGCCTGGCACGTAAGAAAGGCACTTAAGTCGCTGGCACACAAGTATCCGGGTGAGGCGAACATCCTCGATGCCGGCTCCGGTTTCGGCCAGTACACATGGCGGATGAGCAGGATGAACCGGCTTTGGAAGATAAAGGCCGTGGATATCGACCCCGAACATATTGAAAGCACAAGGGAATTCTTCAGGAAGACAGGACTGGCAGGGAGGGTGAGCTGTGAGAAGCTTGACCTTACTGAACTGAAAGAATCGGAAATGTTCGATTTCATCCTGTCGGTTGACGTGATGGAACATATTGAAAGGGATGAGCTTGTTTTCAGGAATTTCTTCAGGGCTCTCAAGCCTGGCGGTTCACTTCTGATATCAACCCCTTCCGACATGGGCGGATCGGATGTTCACGGTGAAGGTGAAACATCATTCATTGAAGAACATGTCAGGAACGGATACGGAACCGGTGATATCACCAGGAAGCTGGAGGGAGCAGGATTCAGGAAAATCCGGACAGCCTACACCTACGGCAAACCCGGGTCCATATCATGGCTCCTCTCAATGAAATACCCGATCAGGATGCTCAACACCTCAAAGCTGTTCATCCTTATTCTTCCGATATATTACATGTTAACCTTCCCGGTTGCCGTAGTTCTTAACTTTCTTGATCTCTTTCTGACTCATAAAACAGGAACCGGACTGCTGGTTTCGGCAATCAGGTAAAAAGTGAAACTTCCCCTTTACATAGCAAAAAGATATCTGTTTGCGAAGAAGTCGCGGAATGCAATCAATGTAATCTCATCGATATCAGTTGCCGGGGTGACTGTCGGCACCATGGCTCTGATAATCGTGCTTTCGGTTTTCAACGGCCTCGAAACCCTTGTCAGGTCCATCTTCAATACCTTTGATCCCGATCTTAAGATCACGCCTGCGGAAGGGAAAACATTCATCCCCGACTCCCTGTCCCTTAACCTTCTTGCCAGCGTAAACGGCGTGGCCTGCTATTCGCTTTGCCTTGAGGAAAATGCCCTGCTGAGATACGGCGACAGGCAGTTTGTTGCCACAATAAAGGGAGTTGACGGGAATTATGCAGAAGTTACAGGCATCGACAGCTCGATGTGGGACGGAGAATTTATTCTCAGGTCGGATCAGGGAAGACCCTTTGCAGTGCCGGGAATCGGAGTAGCCAATTACCTGGGAATGAGAGTCAATTTCGTAACACCGCTAAACATCTATGTTCCGAAACGAAGTGGTTCCGTTGACCTCGATCCCGAAAATGCCTTTATAAGGAATTATATTTTCCCTTCAGGCATCTACCAGGTGGAACAGGAATTCGACTCGAAGTATGTATTTGTACCTGTGGATTTTGCGCGCGAGCTTCTCGAATACCAGTCAGAAGTGACCTCAATGGAGATAAAATTTGAAGAAGGAGCCCGTGAGGCTGATGTCCAGAGGGATGTCATGAAAATTTTCGGTCAGGGTTACATCGTTCAGAACAAATATGAACAACAGGAAATCTTCTACAAGGTGATGCGGTCGGAACGAATCGCCATCTTCTTCATTCTCACACTGATACTTATAATTGCATCATTCAGCATTATCGGATCGCTGACCATGCTGATCATTGAGAAGGAAAGGGACATCGGGATACTAAGAAGCCTGGGGGCCGACAATATGCTGATCAGGAAGATCTTTATATTTGAAGGATGGCTGATCTCAATAATAGGTGCAATTGCAGGAATCATTCTGGGCTTCCTCATATGCTGGATCCAGCAGAAATACGGCATTGTAACCCTTCAGAGCGACTCTCTTATAGTAAATGCCTATCCTGTGGAGATGAAAGTCAGGGATTTCATTATCGTTCCGCTCACCGTACTCCTTATAGGATTCTGGGCAGCCTGGTATCCTGTAAGATTCCTTACAAAGAAATACCTTGCAAATGATTAAATTCGGGCGATGAGTTCTGTAAGACGGCATATTATTCCTGCAATGTTCATCATTCTGGTGGCTGCAGTCTCATGCTCAGGCCGCAGAAACAAGGCTGAGCACAAGGACATAATACCCGTTGACGATCTGACATCGATTCTCACCGACTCCTATCTTGCCGATGGTCTCCTTGCCATACCTGAGATCAGGTATAAATTCAATGAGGGCGACACCTTGCAGTCGTACATCGACATCATTGAGGATCACGGCTATACAATGGACGAGATGGACAGGACCATGAGGTACTATTTCATCCGTAAGCCAAAGAAGCTTGTAAAGATCTACGACAAGGTGCTGGGAAAGCTCAGCGAGATGGAGTCGATAGCCGACAGGGAACTGCTTGCTTTCAGTTCCGGAAACCTTAATCTGTGGCCCGGCGAGCGCTTCTTCCATCTGCCCGGACCCGACAGCACCGATATCCCCTGGATCGACATCAAAGGAAACTTTTACGGAACAATAAATCTGAGTTTCACGATAACAATATATCCCGGCGATCAGACTGCTGATCCCCACATCGGACTATATTTCTCCCAGCTCGATTCGGGAGCGATTGAAAAAAGGGCCGGCTTCCCTCCCATCAGGCTTCTGAAGGACGGCCGCCCTCACAGCTACAGCCTCACCATGAAGAATCCCTTCCCCGGCACGAGCCGGCTGAGGGGATGGTTTACCGGAGAGGCGCTCGCCCCTGACCTGAATTACCATCAGTGGATAAGCAATATTGTACTCTCCCGTTCGAGAATAGTAAAATGAAGCACTTTTCAGCCCAGTATGTTTTCACCAACGAAGGCCCGCCGCTGAAACGGGGGATAATATCCGTTAAAAGCGACGGAACCATTGCGCGTATTGAGGATTCAGGAGGAAATCTTTCGGAAAGGGAATCGGCTGAATTCCACAACGGTATTATTATCCCGGGATTTGTCAACTGCCACTGCCACCTGGAACTCTCGCACATGAAGGGGCGCACAACTCCGGGAAAGGGGCTGGCGGAGTTCCTTAAAAATTTCCGGACCAAACGGGAAAACGGAAATGAAACCATGCTTTTTTCAGCCGCTGAAGCTGACAGGGAGATGTATTCCGGAGGAGTTGTGCTGTGTGCTGATATCTGCAATACAAGGATGACCTTCGACATCAAGAAGAAAAGCAGGATAAAATATATCAGCCTTCTGGAAGTCTTCGGGCTTCAGGCTGAAAAAGCCGGGCGCCGCATGGATGAAGTATTGCAGCTGGCCGCCATTGCACACGACTATAATCTCCCGTATTCAATAGTCCCTCATGCAGCTTACTCAATATCCCTTACGCTTTTCAGGCTTCTGAAGGAGGTAACGGCAAAAAACACTATCACTTCGCTTCATTTCATGGAGACGGAAGCGGAGAAGACATTCCTGAAATACTACGATGGGCCGCTGATGGAATCGTACCGTGACTCGGAACTCCTTCCTGAAAATCGGGAAATAGTAAGCGACCATGCTGAGGCGGTTCTGGAAGAAGTAACTCCATCCGGAAATCTGATACTGGTTCATAACACCTTTGTCGACCGGACCACAATCAGGAAAGTCAGGAACAGGAAAAATCTTTACTGGTGTCTTTGTCCACGGGCCAATCTCTATATTGAAGATCGTATGCCCCCGGTTGATCTGCTCACCGGGGAGGGCTGCAGGATGGTAATCGGCACCGACAGTCTTGCCTCCAATAACAGTCTGGACATACTGGCTGAGCTAAAGGTTATTCAGGCGAATTTTCAGGAAATCCCGCTGGCGGAGCTTGTAAAATGGGCCACACTCAACGGTGCGGCGGCCCTCAGGCAGGAAAATACTTACGGCAGCATCCGGCGCGGGAAGAAACCAGGGTTGTTGCTGCTGCAGGATGTCGATCTGCAGAACATGAAGCTGTTGCCCCAAACAAGGATTACGAGGCTGGCGTGACGGCGTTAAGGCACTAAGGGACTGCACGACTGCAAGACCGCACGACCGCAAGACCGCACGACTATTGAAACCGATTGAGCCTGCAAAGGTTTCACTATTGGTTTTTCTGTTATCTTTGCTCCATTCAGTAACCGGGGAAATGTCCACATTCTTATTTGACAAAATAATTTTTGGTCCCGTCAGGAGCAGAAGGCTCGGGGTATCGCTTGGCATCAACCTTCTTCCGCTTAACCGGAAGGTCTGCAACTTCAATTGCATTTACTGCGAATGCGGCTGGACGCCCGAAGGATCAGATGAGCTTAGTCCTCTGCCCCGGAGGGACGAAGTTTACAAGGCACTCGAGAACAAACTCGCTGAAATGAAGATCAGAGGTCTGGCTCCCGATGTAATAACCTTTGCCGGGAACGGCGAACCCACGCTTCATCCTGACTTCCCCGGCATAGTTGATGATTCCATTGAAATCCGTAACAGGTATTTCCCTGAAGCCAGGATAGCTGTCCTTTCAAACTCCACCAACATAACAGTTCCAAAGATAAGGGAAGCCCTGCTGAAAGTTGATCAGAACATCCTTAAACTCGATTCCGGATTTGATCTTACCGTCAGGGTTCACAACCAGCCGCGTGTCAACATAAAAGTGAAGGAGCTCATTCAGAATCTCAGAGACTTGAACGGGCAGTTCATCATCCAGACCCTTTTCCTGAGAGGAAAACATGACGGCATAACAATCGACAACACCACTCCCGAAGAGATTGAGGCATGGCTGAAGGCACTGGTTCTGATCCGGCCGGCCGAAGTGATGATATATACAATCTCAAGGGACACTCCTGATGGCGATTCCCTTCACAAGGTACCTCTTGCCGATCTTAACCGGATAGCTGAACAGGTCAGAAGGCTGGGAATTAAAACTGTTGTATCTGACTAGACTTGGATAAAATCAAAAATATACTTATTTGTCCGCTCGAATGGGGACTGGGTCATGCCGGACGAATGATACCGCTTGCAAGGGAGCTTCAGAAACGTAATTACAATGTTATAACAGCATGTGGGAAGGCTCATCAGGAGCTGTTCAGCCGTGAACTTCCCGGTGCCGGGCACATCTGGTTCCCGGGCTTCAGGCCAGGCTACTCGAGGTTCATTCCGCAATGGATCTTTCTTCTTTTCAAAACACCTCTTCTCTTTTATCATATTGTTTCGGAACATATCAGGCTCAAACAGATCATACGTAAGCACGATATCGATCTTGTGATAAGCGATAACCGCTTCGGGGCATGGAGCAGGAAAGTAGAAAGCGTATATGTAACCCACCTTCCTGTCATCCCTCTGCCCGACAGTCTGAGGTACCTTGAGTGGATCGGAGTGTTGTTCCACAGGTTCTTCATAAACAGGTATTCGTACTGCCTGATTCCCGATCTTCCGGGAAAGATAAACCTGTCGGGTCGTCTCACTCACGGGATAAAGCTTCCCCGGAACGTCAGGTTCATCGGAATACTGTCGCGGTTTACAGGCATGACTCCTCCGGAATCGAATAATTTCAGTTTCCCTCATAACACTGTAATATTATCAGGTCCTGAACCGCAAAGAGGCATGTTAAGGCGCAAAGTTACAAATGCCCTGAACCACTGGGATACAACCACCGTAGTGCTGGAAGGGAAACCCGGAGCTGAAACCAGGTCAGCTGAAAATGGAAAGGTAATATCATACAATCATCTGGATACGAAAGAAATGAGAGATGCTCTGGTCTCAAGCAGCAGCATCATCACCCGTTCGGGCTACACTTCGGTTATGGAGCTCATAAGCCTCGGATGCAGTGCAATGCTTATACCCACTCCGGGCCAGACGGAACAGGAATACCTTGCCCGTCATCTGGCAGCAAAGGGATGGTTCCTGACAATCCCTCAGAGACAGATCGACAAAATGATAACCCTTCCTCATCCTGAGCCGGCATGGCCCGACCTGATAATTGAAGAGAGCAGGGATCTGCTTGAAAAAGCTCTTGATGAGATCCTAAATCAGTAAAATAAACAGAATAATAATCAGGAAGCCTGTGAGGTAGCCCGTCCAGACCTGTAAAGGATCGTGGGCATTCAGTTTCAGCCTTGCCGCGAGGATGAACCCGCTTGCCGCCAGCACCGCAAAAAGGTACCACGGGATAGGTGTGTACATCTTGACCCATAGAGAGAAAACCGTTGCGGTGAGCGCTCCTGCCCCGGCAGCATGTATCGAGATTTTCCACCAGAAGTTGATCATCGACACCACGATCGACAGCACCGCCGTGGCAAAGATGAATGACTTGAGAAAGAACGGGATCTGATACCTGAGGACTATGAATGAGGTAGTGAAATACAGCATTGAGGCTGTCAGCATGGGAATAATACGTTCCCTTCTGTCCTCGAGGTGGTATGAAGTGATGAAGTTCCTCATCCTTAAAAAAGGAAGCAGCAAAAGCGGAATAAGAACATTGTTTACAAGCACCACAAGCAGGAGGACTCTTTTGGCTGAAGGAGGAAGGTATTTCAGGAATGTAGGAGCCGACATAAGAATTACCAGTCCGTACAACGGCATGAATAACGGGTGGAAGATGAATGAAAGGATTCTTGCCAGCCTGTCGGTTAAAGTGATATTGTCGTCGTTATTCATCCGCGGTCTGGAGTAATTCAGATTTCCCTTCTTAGCCTGGCAACAGGTATATTGAGCTGTTCACGATATTTTGCGACGGTTCTCCGGGCTATCTGATATCCCTTTTCCTGCAATATCTCGGTAAGCCTTTCATCGGTAAGAGGTCTTCTTTTCTGCTCATTCTCGATGCAGTCCTGCAGAATTCTCTTGATCTCCCTTGTCGACACCTCTTCACCGCTGTCGGTCTGGAGCCCTTCCGAAAAGAAATATTTCAGAGGCATAATACCGAAATGTGTCTGGATATATTTGCTGTTGGCAACCCTCGACACTGTTGAAATGTCAAGTCCGGTCATCTCGGCAACATCCTTCAGGATCATCGGCTTGAGTCTTGTTTCATCGCCGTGGATGAAATACTCCTCCTGGTATTTAAGGATGGCGTTCATGGTGAGCAACAGTGTATTCTGTCTTTGCCTTATGGCATCAATAAACCAGCGGGCAGAGTCGATTTTCTGTTTCACGAACATAACCGCCTCCTTCATCTCTTTTTTTTGTCCCTTGTCCCTTACGTAAGACTGGAGCATCTCGTTATAGGAAGAATTAAGCCGCAATTCGGGGAGGTTCCTTGAATTAAGGTGGAGGTCGAAACCTTCCTCCGTATGCTCGAGAATGAAGTCGGGAATGATTGGCTGTGACGATCTGTTGAAGGAATCGCTGTAAAGGCTTCCCGGTTTGGGATTAAGCTTCAGAATCTCATCAATGGCAGCCTTGAGCTGTGTTTCGGTGATCCCCATTTTTGAAGTTATCTTGTCGTAGTGTCTTTTGCTGAACTCCTCAAAATACAAATCGATCAGGGTGTAGGCTGTCTTCAGTGAAGGCTGGGTCCGGTCCTTAATGGCAAGCTGGATCAGCAGGCACTCCCTCAGGGTTCTTGCTCCAACGCCAGGGGGATCAAGATCCTGGATAATCTCAAGGACCTCTTCCAGTTCCTTTTCAGTTGTGGTAACATTCTGAAGAAAAGCAAGGTCGTCGACGATGTTTACAAGTTCGCGCCGCAGGTATCCGTCTTCGTCGATATTTCCCAGGATATACTCACCCAGGATGTTCTGTTTCTCAGTAAGGTCCCTGAGTCTGAGCTGAGCTTCGAGGTGTTCCTGGAAAGTTGACCCGACCGAGAACGGGATCTCGTTTCTTTTTTCGTCTTCCTTGCTGTAGTTGTTAGTCTGCAGTCGGTACTCGGGGATTTCGTCTTCCTGTATATAGTCGTCGATTGTGAATTCTTCCTGGTCCTTGTCGTTATCCTCATACTGATCTTCTTCAGCCTCCAGCGGGGAGACGTCATCATCTTCTTCTGAGCCTTCTTCGAGGGCAGGATTCTCCTCCAGTTCCTTCTTGATCCTCTGTTCGATCTGAAGAGTGGGAATCTCCAGCAGCTTGATCATCTGGATCTGCTGCGGAGAGAGTTTCTGGAGAAGCTTCTGCTGTAATTTCTGCTTTAGCATGCCTGTCAGCTGATGTTTACCGGTAGCTTATAGAGTTAAAATTCCGCATTCCTGGGTGTTCTTGGAAACGGAATTACGTCCCTTATATTTGACATACCTGTCATAAATAGTATCATCCTCTCGAATCCCAGTCCGAATCCGCTGTGAGGTGCCGTTCCGAATTTTCTTGTCTCGAGGTACCACCAGAGGTCCTTTTCGGGAAGTCCGAGTTCCCTTATCCTGCCGATCAGTCTTTCGTAATCCTCTTCTCTCTGCGAACCGCCGATTATCTCTCCTATTCCCGGGAAGAGTACATCCATTGCCTTGACCGTCTTTCCGTCGTCATTCTGCTTCATGTAGAATGCCTTTATCTCCCTGGGATAATCGATAAGGATCACCGGTCTTTTGAAATGCTCCTCGACGAGGTATCTTTCGTGTTCTGCCTGCAGATCCCTTCCCCATCCCACAGGGAACTCCCATTTTTTTTCTGCGGAAGTAAGGATATCAACCGCCTCGGTGTATGTAAGTCTCACAAATTCGTTTGAAACAACAAAGTTAAGCCTTTCGAGCAGTCCCTTGTCAATCATGCTGTTCAGGAACTTCAGGTCATCGCTGCAATTGTCGAGCGCATACCTGATCAGGTATTTCAGGAAATCCTCCGCAAGGTCCATATTGTCCTTAAGATCGTAGAATGCCATTTCGGGCTCTATCATCCAGAATTCGGCCAGGTGCCTGGGGGTATTTGAATTCTCGGCCCTGAAAGTTGGTCCGAATGTGTATATTTCTCCGAGGGCAAGTGCTCCCAGTTCTCCCTCAAGCTGACCGGACACCGTAAGATTGGTTTGCTTCCCGAAGAAGTCCTGGGTGTAGTCAATCGCTCCCTCTTCATTCCGCGGGGGATTGCCGGGTTCAAGAGTTGTAACCTGGAACATTTCGCCGGCGCCTTCAGCATCGCTTCCGGTTATTATCGGAGTATGAAGATAGAAGAAACCCTTATCATTGAAATACTTGTGAATGGCAAAGGCCATTGCATGTCTTATCCTGAACACGGCTCCGAAGGTGTTTGTCCTGAAGCGGAGATGAGCATGCTCCCTGAGAAATTCCATCGAATGGCCTTTTTTCTGAAGGGGATAGGTATCAGCATCACATTTTCCGTACACTTCGATTGCCGAGGCATTAATCTCCACACTCTGACCCTGTCCCTGCGATTCCACAAGCTCTCCTGTCACTGCTATGCATGCACCGGTTGTAATATCCCTGAGCCGGAGCTCATCGAACCTGGCCATATCGGCCACCACCTGGATGTTGTTAATCGTTGAACCGTCGTTAAGGGAAATGAATGAGATATTCTTATTTCCTCTCCGTGTCCTTACCCAGCCCTTTACCAGGACTTCTTTTCCGACCACAGGGTCTGAAAGAAGCTCCTTAACTTTTTTTCTTTCCATACCAGAAATAGATGTCACAAAATTTTCCCCCGCAAAAGTAATAAAATGTTAACCTTAAACTCCCATGTCATAGTCAGAATTTTATCAAGTGACTTCCTGCTAATGAGATAATTTGCCTAAAATGATAATATTTCTGTACTAATTCAGTTTTATGATAGGCTGAAATCAGACGTTTTGCACATCCTTTCAGGAAAATGAATAACTTTGAATATATAACAGTAAACCGATTGTCAAAATGGAAGAGAAAAAGAAACTCGTAGTTGTGCCATGGGATTTTACAAAAGTTGCCGAATCAGCTTTGGCACATGCTGTCAAGATAGGGCGCCAGGTGCGTGCTGACATCTGTCTTCTTCATGTGGTCGATCCCGGGATCAAGATGAGGGAAGAAGGAGAGAAAAAAAGTCTCCTGAAGCATGTTGCTGATGAGAATGCCGTGAAATACAACATTCCAATTTTATCGGAAGTGGTCAGGGGAAGCATTTTCTCGGCCATAACTGATTTTTCAAATGATGAAGACAGGAACACGAGCCTCGTTGTAATGGGAACCCATGGCATGAAAGGGATGCAGAAGCTAACCGGAAGCTGGGCTCTCAAGGTGATAGTTCACTCGAAGGTACCCTTCATCGTTGTTCAGGATCCCCCGGTTGACCAGAACAGGTATCACAACATCGTTTTCCCTGTCGATTTCAGGGTTGAGGATAAGGAAAAGATGGGAATGGCCATCTTCATGGGGAAATACTTCGATTCAAAGATCCATATTCTGAAGACCATGCCGTCGGACAAGGGGCTTGCTACCAAGGTAAACAAGAACCTGAATTTTGCCATCAAATATCTGATCCAGAACAATGTGGAATATGAGATCCATGAGACCAAGTCGGGTAAGATGGCACAGAAAACAATCGACTTTGCGAATAAGATCAATGCCGACCTCATTCTCATAGTTACCACCAAGAGTCCGACATTTGCCGATTACATGCTCGGGGCATCAGAGCAGGAGATCATTGCCAACAGTTCGAGGATCCCGGTTTGCTGTGTCAATCCGAAGGCATCATTTGCGAACACTTCGCAGTTTATGGGAGGCTGGCAGGCTTAGGAGCCGGTTTTACCAGAAAAGTTGCGAGCACTGCTGCAATCAGCGAGAAGAAAAAAGTCGTCAGACGCGCGGGGACTCCCTTGTGCATAAAGGCTGAGGAAACAACCTGCAGTCTGCCGTCGTTGCCGGAGAACCCGGCTTTTTCTTTTATAGCTGATTCAAATCGCGACAGGTTTACAAACCTTTCACCCTCAAGCACCAGCAGAGTCTGGCTTTCTTCCATTGCTATCACATCTCTGTCGATAAGAGTCTGCACCTTTTCCATGGTGATCCTGTAATTCTGTTCAAAGCCTCCGCTTATCCAGAAGATTGTGAAGAGCATTCCGGCCACAACGGTTATGATTGCGGCCCGTCCGTGGTATCTCTTCCAGAAGAGGGTAAGAAGCACCACAACCGAGAAGGTGCATCCGATTCCGGCCCAGACATAGCTTACAATAGTAAAAATAAGGTCCGACGGTGATATATAGGAAAGGCCCAGGGCGACAACCGCCAGCAAAGCCGTTGTTATCCTGTGATGCCTGAGGGTAAAAACAGGAGCTTTTTCTTCATCACCCGTTTCCTTTTTCTTCATCACATTCTCAGTGAGTTCAGTAGCAGAAAGGATAAGAAGTGAATCGGCTGTCGAGACCATTGCAGCTATGGCGCCGGTGATCATTATTCCTGCAAGCACGGGATGGAACAGCTTCAGCATCACGCTTGGCATAACATATTCGGGATCGCTGAGTCCCGACGGCCCGAACATCGCAAGACCTATCCATCCTATCATCAGGGCTCCGGCATATGCGACGATTGTCCAGGCTATTCCTATGTTCCTGGCCTTTTTTGCCTGCCGGGCATCCCTTATCGACATGAACCTCACGCTCAGCTGCGGCTGGCCTCCAAGGTATCCGAAAAACCAGCTGAAGCCTCCTGCTATCAGCAGTCCGGCTCCAAATCCGCTTGCGGTTCCCCTGAGAGAAGCATAGCTGCTGCCTGCCTTCGAAAGGGCCTCACTTATTCCCGTGGCATAAAGCTCAGGATGGTCCGAAAGGTAGATCATACCTGCTATCGGTCCGGCAACAAGAATAATTATCATCAGTATCCCCTGAATAACATCGGTGTAAACGACGCTGCGGAATCCGCCGTACACTGTGTATGGAACTATAATCGCAGCCGTTAGTATGGCGCCTTCCCAGGGTTTTATTCCAAACAGGGTGTGGAGAGTCTTTCCTCCACCGAGAAACTGAGCCCCGACATAGAAAAAGAAGAAGAACACTATCACCAGGCTTGAGATCATCCGCAGCATCCTGCCAGTTTCGCCGTGTCTGGCGGCAATGAATCCGGTGAAGGTGGTCACGTTGTATTTTTCCGCCTCATCGCGGAGTCGCCAGGCCAGAAAAGCCCATGCGGCAATTATCCCTGCAACGCATCCGGCGGCTGTCCATATCTCAGTCAGTCCCATTGCATAAGCCGCTCCGGGGAGTCCCAGAAGCGCCCATGACGATTCGCCGGTAGCTCTTTCCGAAAGAGCTGCCACCCACCCGGGGAGTCTTCTTCCGGCTATGGCAAAATCCTGACCTGTCTTCACCTTTCTTCCCTGATACACTCCCCACAGGATAAGAAGGGATAAATAGCTGATCATGACGATTATCAGAATGGTCTGGTTTCCCATGATATCAGATTTAGAGGTTTATCAAATTTATAAATTTTTTCACGCCGCTCATAAAGCCATTGCTGCGCATCTTATCGAAACTATGACTCCACCCCCGCCTTCAGGATTTCAGCCCCACACTTACGGGGGGCTGTAATAATGTTTTTATTTTGTAAAACCCAACCCCATCCACTATCTTCGCATTTACAATATCATTCAATTACACTTAATGTCAATTGTAGTACAGGGTGTTACAAAGCTATATGGCAGTCAGAAAGCCCTCGATAATGTTTCGTTTGAGATAAAGACAGGCGAGATCGTCGGATTTCTCGGTCCCAATGGTGCGGGCAAGTCGACCATGATGAAGATCATCACCGGCTTCATGCCTCCTACATCGGGAAAGGTGTTTGTAAACGGCTTTGATACAGCCGGAGGGTCGCTCGAGATCAAGAAGAGGATCGGCTATCTGCCCGAAAACAATCCTCTCTATCCCGAGATGTATGTAAGGGAATACCTTCAGTTTGCTGCCTCGCTGTACAAATCAGTACTGCCCGTAAAGGATCAGATTGACAACATCATAAAGATAACCGGACTGGAGCCGGAGCAAAAAAAGAAAATAGGTTCACTCTCTAAAGGCTACCGTCAGAGAGTTGGTCTGGCACAGGCTCTTATTCATAATCCCGATGTGCTGATACTCGACGAAGCCACCACCGGTCTCGATCCGAACCAGATAGTTGAGATAAGGAATCTCATCCGTGATGCCGGGCAGGAAAAGACAGTGATGCTGTCAACCCATATTATGCAGGA
>JAFGXK010000049.1 GCA_016936695.1 Bacteroidales bacterium
CTCCAAATAGTATTTTTTCTTGTATTGCCGCTGTACCTTCTGAAAGGTCAGATCCAGGAAACGGAAAGGTTTTTCCAGGTAAGCGGAATAATTTCAGATGAGGAAGACAATCCGATGGCGAACGTTGGCGTCGTTTCCTTAAAACTCAAAAGGGGTACTCTAAGTGAGAGAACGGGGATTTACAGTATCACAAGCACGCCCGGCGACACAATATTTTTCAGGGCTCTTGGTTTTAAAAGGAAACTGGTGATACTGCCAAACGATTTTACCGGACGTAATTTCACTTTGGATGTTAAGCTTAGTATTGATACAATACAGATCGACAATGTGGTGGTAATGCCATGGAAAAGTTACAGCGAATTCATCAGGGATATGTCAACACCTTCACCACTGGGACCGGAAATTGAAAATATGAACAGAAACATTGCCTCAATTGAGGAAGCAATGTCAACAACCGTGGATGTAAAAATCACACCGGAAGCTGGTTACCGCTATGCCATGCAACAAAATTTCAGGAATAATATCACAAGGGGCCAGTATCCTATCAACAACCTGCTGAATCCCTTTGCCTGGGCTAAATTTGTCAATGGATTGCAAAACGGCTTGTTCAAAAATCAGGACAATCCTGACAGACCATCGAAGGTGAAGGTGAAAAAATCCAGGAAGAAGAAAAAAAGTGAGCAGAAATAACGGCAGATTAGTTGGAATACTCGGAACTGCTATCATCCATCTGACAGCAGGAATAATTTTCATGTCCTACCAGCTGGGATCAATAAAAACCAAAGAAAAGGAGATCGAGAGATTTGAGATTGAATTTGCCGCAGTTGAAGAAAGAATGGAGATGCAGCCTTCGGTACCTGCTGAAAATCTCTCCGCCGTTACAGTTGAAAACATATTGCGCAACGATCCCGAGATGCTGAATATTGCACGCAACCTGGCTGCAAGAGGAGAGGAACTTATTGACCCGAAGGCGTATATTGATCAGGTTAAGGACGAACTGATCGAGAGCGGCAAACTGGGCACTGACAATTTCATTGATTCCAGGGGGACTGTTTACCAGCAGACCGGTGCAGAAGATATAGCAGTTGATGACCAGAATGAAGCACAGGAGAAAGAGAAGGAAGCCAGCGAATCACAAAAGATGGCTGCCAATTTTCAGGGTCCGACAAGAATCTTTTATGAGCTCACAGGAAGAAATCACATATACCTGCCTATACCTATCTATAAATGTGAAGGATCGGGGAAAGTGGTACTGATTATAGAGGTTAACCAGCGGGGATACGTCGAAAAAGCATCAATAATCCAGGCCCAGAGCACCGCAACTGACGAATGCCTGATAGAAACGGCTATCGGCACTGCTCTGAGATCAAGATTTGAAAGCAATCTTGATGCCCCAAAAATCCAGAAGGGTACTCTTACGTATATATTTGTTGCCCAATAAGGCGGTATTCGCTTGAAACATCCGGATCACTTCTTTAATTTCAGCCAAAGAGCGTGTTATTCTGCCTGGGGTAAGGGTTGATCAACTCCGGAGTGTTACGGTTAGCTGACTTATTGTTTATCAGATTGCTGATGGTATGGGCTTTAAGCAAATCCGAAGGACAGGGTTTCATAAGCGATAACGCTTCCTCCGGAGAAGTGTCTGAACTTATCCATCTTTTTTCAGCGGCACGGTCGAGAACTACAGGCATTCTTTTCTTCGAGTTGTGGATAACTGCGAGCAGATCGTTTGCATCGGTGGTCACGATGGAAAAAGTATCAAGGACCTCTCCGGTTGCAGTATTGACCCACCGGTCGTACAAACCTGCCAGCGAAAATATCTCCTCTCCGGCGTGACGGATATACCATGGTATCTTTTCGTTAACAGCATGCTGCCATTCGAAGAAACCTTTAACCGGTATAATGCAGCGACCCGATCTGAACGATCCGGAGAATGAAGGCTTTGAAGATACGGTTTCAGCCCTGGCATTGAATGTCTTGTATCTTATTTCATCTGCATTGGCAGGATTTTTTGTCCACGACGGAATCAGACCCCATCTGAGAAGGCAGGCATGTTCCGGGTCATCGAGGCAGATGGCAGGAAGTTCGGGCAGGCTGAATGCATGATAATAATAGCTGGGCTGAAACCTGTCGCGGTCGGGAAAAGAAACCCCGTACCTGCTTTCAAGTTCATCCTTTACAAGGTTTACATTGACTGTAAAGCACATGGATGCCTTAGTTGATTCCTGTCAGCTCAAATCGTATCGGAACCGGAAGTGTATTGTCGAACAGGTTATATTTCGGCCAGTCCATGACCTTGGAAACCATGGTCGACATCATTCTGTTTACATAGGAATGGATTCCGGGACCGTTCCAGGCGCTCGTATTAAGAAGCACTATCCATGTCAATCCGTCAGGCTGGCGCTTTACCATTGCAGCAGTTCCTGCGAAGGAACCGGTGCGGATCCATGTTCCGTTTTCGTAGGTGGTCTTCCATCCGACTGGCGAGAATTCATTGTTCACATCAGTCATTAAGTTGATGCTGCTATCAGTAAGAATATCATCATTAAAATCAAATCCGTCAACTGCCAGGACCAGCCTCATGAGGTCAGGTGCCGTGGCAAGCCAGTAACCGGCAGCACCAAGAGTCTCAACATCATTACCTCCGTATCTGACAGGCACCATCTCTCCGGTACCATAAACCGAAGGTTTCAGAGGCATTCCTGCAGGTTCATAATAGGTAACCTCAAACGGAGCTTTCTGATCTGGAAGGTTTTTGGCGGGGACAATGTCGAAAATCCCCAACGGTTCGAATATTGCAGTTCTGCAGTATTCCTCATAAGACAAACCTGAAGCCTTTTCGATGATCAGACCAAGGATGCTGTATCCAAGATTTGAGTAAGAACGGCCCGTACCCGGAGAAAAATGAAGTCTCTTTGATAGGGCAAACCGGACAATGGTCCTGGTATCAACCGGAAGGTCACATTTCATCTGACTGGCCACAAGATGAGGCATGAACATCTGATCGCCGTAACGCTGTGACCATCCGCCCTCGTGCGACAGTAGATGGGCAACTGTTATATTGAAGGCTCTTTTGTCTCTTGGATAACAGAAGCATGAATCATTTAGAACACCATCGGGACCGAAAACCCTGTCGTCAAGTGAAAGTTTCCCCTCCTCCCTCAGCTTCATTATAGCCACAGCAGTTACCAGCTTCGAAATACTGGCGATCCGGAATTTACTGTAAGGCTGTGTCTCTATACCTGCTGCTGTATCAGCATATCCAAATCCTCTTGCATAGACCAGCTTACCGTCCCTTGCAATAGCCACGGATGCCCCCTGAATGGTCCACTTCTTCATGAACGAATTAATTACCGGCGAACAACTTTCAAATTCCGAAACCGACGAATCTGTATTTGTGAGCCTGATATAGGCAGGGGCCATCCTGTCGCTGGGATTACCGGGGTTCTCCACAGCAATGGGGCTGTAGCGAGCCAACAAAGACAAAATAACAATTAATAAGATTTTCTTCGAATCGGTCAAGAATTTCACTTTTGAGGGGTAAAAATATAAGTTTTATTAACAGAATTCAATAAAGACAATAAACTTTCACAAATATTAACTTTTTGATTTTGCAAATATTGTTTTTTTGTATTGAAACTTTGAACACCGAATGTCCAAAAAATTAACTTTGTGAATATGTTATTAACACGCAGTAGCATATTTGTCGTATTGCTGATCCTCGCTAATCTGACCGTTTCACTGCAAAGATTATCAGGACAGGATATTACAATTCTTGACACTCTCGATTACATACCGATGGACACCGAGGGCGCGCTTGAATACAATCTCATGATTGCATCCTCAAAGGGGCTGCAATCGGAGATCAGCAGGCTTCTTTCAAAAGGAGCTGAAATCGATGCGGAAACCTACCAGGGAGCAACCGCTCTGATCTTTGCCGTTGCAAATAACAGGCATACTGCGGTGGAAGCATTGCTTGCCTGGCAACCTAATGTTGATAAGCAGACAGCCGGACACGAGACTCCTCTCCTGATTGCAGTTAAAAACATGAATACGGAAATAGCAGAGACTCTCATCAGAGGAGGAGCAGATATTGATCTTCCTGACAATCACGGCGCAACACCATTACATTACGCCGCAGTGAACGGCGATCTGCTGATGACCGACCTCCTGCTGTATTACGATGCCGACTGCAACCTTAAGTCAGATGACGGAACAACCCCGCTGATGGCATCCATCCTGTCGGGATATGCCGATGTTGCTGATCTTCTCTTTCAAAATGGTGCAAATCTGGAAGCAAGGGACCTGGATGGTTTCACTCCGTTCCTGATCGCTGCCCAGAATGGAGATACCACAATAATGAGCCTTCTTCTGAAGGAGGGTGTCGATCTGTATGAAAAAAATATCCATAACTACAATGCACTGGCACTGGCTATCCAGTCAAATCATATCCCGGCTGCTGAGTTTCTTCTTGAAAAAGGAGACCTTTGGAACGACCAAGAAAAGGGAGGAGTCAATCCCTATACTGTGGCATCAGCTTTCGGAAGAAAGGATATCACTTTGCTTCTTGAAAAATATAATATAAAGGGTAAACCGGGATTAAGGATGGATGTGGTCTCCTTAACGGTCAATACCAGGGTGAATAACCGGGATTTTCTTGCTGGTTTGATTCTTTCATTCAAAGAACCGCTCCTAAATGCCGGATTCATGGTCGGATTTGATACAAAGCCCTTCAGGACAAGAGTCATTAAGGAAGCCGGAGCCACTGAGTTTTACCAGTATCTAGATAAAAGTTCCCTTGCTTACGCAGGACTATTCAAGGACTTCACACTTATGGAGAAGCCTTCGGGATTCACGATTATGGCTTCTGCTTCCCTGTCGGCCGGATACAACTTTGGCCCCCGTTTCAATGGAACGCTTACCCGGCCCGAAAGCAAAGTGAGAATAATGCCCGCCGCCGGAATTAAGTTCGAAAAATCAAATCTGGGTGTGACGGCAGGCATTGAATATCTGAAAACCGAATTCTATAAAATTGGTCCTCTCTGGGGCAGGTTGGGCTTCACTTACAACTACAGACTGAGCAGGGTCAGAAAACACGAAAAGACAATAGAATGGTAGCGAAAATCACGAAACATGGCTTTAGGATCTTTCTTTTCCTGGTTCTCGCCGCTGCCTTCTCATGCGAGGAACAGGGATGGATTGCCGATTGCGGTGATTGCACCCAGGATGAGCCTGCAACCGAATATCTGATTATCAAATTCTCGGTGAATAATCCGGCGGCTACCGTTAATGTCTATGAGGGTGAACTCGAGGACGGTGTACTTCTGAACTCAGCAAATCCCCCCTCCGACATCTACAGGATTGATGTCAGGCTAAATAAGAAATATACCGCGACTGCCAGGTATGAGAGAAATGGCAAAATATATACAGCAGTCGACTCAGCCATCCCAAGGACGAAATTTACCGAGACGCAGTGTCAGGATCCATGCTGGTACGTTTACGACAATGAGCTTGACCTTCGCATTAAGTACACAGCAGATTAACCCGGTCGACTTTGCTCAGGCAGTGCCTTTATAGCTGAATAAAGGAACTCCTGATGCGGCTTTCTCCCTGACAGACATTACTTCGGATTCAGTAAGAGGTTTGATTTCATTCCTCATTCCAAGAGCTATTTTGAACAATTCGGCTTCGCCAGGAGGAATAGCAGATGTTATGGGATGACTGAGGGTGAATCTCAATCCCATCTTTATATCTTCAGGCGTTACAAGAGGTTCGTACCAGCACTTCGGATATCTGGTCCTGTCGGCTCCCTCTGCCCATGGCCCTTTGGCCATTGCCTTCAGGGCAAGGATTCCCATCTCCTTCTCCCGGGCGCGGGCCAGCACCTGAGGGCCGAAATTCCCGGAATTCCATGTTGCATAGTTAAAAGGGAAAAGGATGCTGTCAAAGTCGAAGCGGTCCATCAGGGCCATTGCGGCTTCAACGGAGTGAGCTGAAAATCCGATGTATTTTATCTTGCCTTCCTTCCTGGCCTCGATGAAAGTTTCCATGGCTCCTCCAGGATCCAGCAGGGTATCAACATCCTCCAGGGAGGTGACTGCATGGTGCTGGTACAGATCAAAATGGTCAGTCCTCATATTCTTAAGCGACTGTTCCAGTTCGGCGCGGGCTTCGGCTTTTTTCCTCTTGCCTGTCTTGCAGGCAAGGAATACATCCTTTCTGTAAGGCTCCAGAGCTGGTCCAAGCATCAGCTCGGCATTTCCGTATGATGGGGCTACATCGAAATAGTTTATCCCGGCTTCTATGGCCTGACGTACAAGGGATGATGACTCTTCAGCTGTGGCGTTCATAACCACAATACCGCCAAAACCAATAATGGAGAGCATCTCTCCTGTCCGCCCAAGGGCTCTTTTTTCGATACCTCCGGGAGTACTGCTTCTCGCTATCCCGCTAAGATCCGCAGGGAAAAGACTTATAACGGGCACAGCCAGTGAGGCAGTCCTGATGAAATCTCGTCGCTTCATATAGTTCTATTTTAAAGGTATAAACCTAAAAGTTACGAAATTGTTCCCAAGTATCAAAAAAAAGTTGTCGCACAAGTCATAAATTGATAACAGGTCTGGCTGTATAATTTATCTTTTCATCCTGGTAATATACCCTTTCAAGGAAAAGACCGCTTGGCGGAGTTGTAAGGCCGGCCGGTACATCAGACCTGTTCCTGAAAAATCCGGGGATATCTCCCGGATCAAGCTTACCGCGTCCGGCTTCAATAACAACTCCCGTCATTCTTCGAACCTGTTTCCACAGAAAATGCGATCCGATAACATGGAACAACAGCATATCGCCGTAATCATACACTTTGGAGTGCATTATCTCAACCTTCGTTGATCTTTGCTCATGGTCCTCATCAGTGAATGACTTATAGTTTTTCAATCCCGGGAAATGCCTGGCCGCTTCATTCATCAGATCGATATCCAGCTGATCCTTGATCCACCAGACATATTTTTTGCCAAAAGAGGTTCTGCGGCGGCTGATCTGGTAAAAATAGCTCCGGGCTATTGCATCATGTCGTGCATGGAATCCATCCTGCACCTTATCAACATTGAGAATTGATATATCATGCGGAAGCCTGTCGTTTATTCCATAACGGATCCTCAAGGGGATCAGGTCGGTGCTTGCTTCAAGATGGGCAACCTGACCAATGGCATGTACCCCGCTGTCGGTGCGACCAGCTCCGAAAACATCTATATCTTCGGCTCCGAACAGATCCCTGCAGGCATCAACAATTTCTCCCTGTACCGATTTGCCTCCCTTTTGCATCTGCCATCCGGAATACCTTGTCCCGTCATATTCTATTGTAAGTTTGAATCTCGGCATGTAGTTTAAATTTAAGGCGAAGATAAGATATAAAGAACTATCCTGAAAGAAATTGAATTCCGTCATAGGGACAAAGCAATCCGGTCTGCTATAATTCCTTCACTACAATTATTATCTTTGGCCTATTAAATAACACGATCATGGAGACATCTTTTTTCAACTCGGAGATTTTCGATTATGCCGTCTTGCCATTCCTGATTTTCCTGGCAAGGATCTGTGATGTATCAATAGGCACAATGAGGATAATTTTTGTCTCAAAAGGGAACAGGAAAATTGCTCCCATATTGGGATTCTTTGAGGTGCTGATTTGGATCATTGCGATCAGCAAAATCATGCAGAATCTTGATAATTACATAAACTACGTTGCCTATGCGGCCGGATTCGCCACAGGGAATTATGTGGGGATGATAATTGAGGAACGATTGGCAATGGGCATCCAGATGATCAGGGTTTTTGTAAACGAGAACGGCATGGAGCTTGTTAAAAATCTGAATACAAACGGATTCGGTGCCACAACCATTGAGGCACACGGTGCAAAGGAAAAAATCCACATAATTTATTCAATCATTCACCGCAGTGAACTGAAAAACGTAATAAACATTATCACTTCGTTCAACTCCAGGGCTTTTTTTACCATAGAGGATGTAAAGTCGGTAAATGAGGGTATTTTCAATCCCCGCAAGAAAAGTCATATATTTCCTTTCGAAAATGTGATCCGCGGCTGGAGGCCGGGAAAGTAAAGCAAAACCAGACCAGGAACATAAACAAGTATTAATTGATGAAGGTATAAATGGAACCAATTGAAAATCACCCTCTCTACAAGGCTCATACTATCGACAGTGCAATGAATTCGCTTTGGGATTTTTATAAGAAAAGGTTCGTGGAGCTTTTCCTTATTTCATTTGCAATGGGACTTGCCATGCAGTATCTGGGCACATTCATCAGGATAGATATCGGCGATTACCAGACCTTCGATATGGATGAAATGATGAATAAGCTTAATGAATTCAAATGGCCGATGATCATTTTCACACTTGTCAATGTGCTGTTCGCGGTTATTCTGCAGTATTTTGTAATGTTCAATCCGCTTGACAGGGAATGTAATTTTTTGAAGTGCGCCGTTAAATCACTGCGATATTACATCCCGTATCTTCTTATACTTGTAATACTGGCGTTTGTGGGATCGTTCGCCCTTTTTCTGGGACTTATTCTCCTGTTTGTCGGGGCTTTGTTTGCAGGCGTTTATATCATGACACTTTATCTTTTCATACTTCCTATAATGATGGTTGAAGGGCCAATTATTGCTCATGCAATAGTCAGAACGGCGACGCTGGCCCACCGCAATTTCTGGAACAACCTTGGCTGGACAGCGGTTTTCATAATTCTTCTGCTTGTTATATCGATTCTTTTATCAGGACTGGTACTTCTTCCATTTACAGGAAGTTTCCTTTCGGCGGTCAGCAATCCTGAAGAGGCCACCATTGCCCTGGAAGTAACCACCCAGCCGCTTTATATTATACTGTCGGCTGTGGTAAATGCCATCACCCTGCCTCTGCTTCCGGTCTTCTCGAGCATACTGTATTTCAATGCGAGAGCCAGAGAAGCAGGACGGAATTTATAAATCGTTTTCCCCTTTCACATAGCCGAAGTTGGCAAGAATGCCGCCGTCGACAAACAGAATATGCCCGTTGACGAAATCGCTTGCCCGGGAAGCAAGAAACAATGCTGCATTGGCTACGTCCTCTGGCTGACCCCATCTCCCTGCCGGAGTTCTGGTCATGACCAGGTCGTTGAACGGATGACCGTTTTCACGTATCGGACCTGTCTGTGCAGTTTCTATGTATCCAGGACCGATCCCGTTAATCTGAATGTTGTATTTTGCCCATTCGCATGTCATGTTCCTTGTAAGAAGCGCCAGACCTCCCTTTGCTGAAGCATATGCCGACACTGTATTCCGTCCGTAAACGCTCATCATAGAACACATGTTGATTATCTTCCCGCTTCGCCTTGCTATCATAGCAGGAGCAACACGTCTGGAGACTATGAAAGGGGCAACCAGATCCACGTCAATGACTTGTTTATAATCGGCGACGGGCATGTTGAGTATTGGTATTCTTTTAATTATTCCGGCATTATTTACAAGGATTTCAACAGGTCCTTGATCAGCTTCAATCTGTGATATTCCCCTGTCGACATCCTTTTCGTCTGTGACGTCGAACACCAGTGTGTAAACACTCAGTCCCTCCTTACCGAATGCCTCCCTGCACAGATCAAGCTTCTCAGCGCTGAGATCATTTACGCACACCCTCGCTCCCGCCTTTCCCAGAATAAGACCAATTGCCAGTCCGATCCCATGAGTCCCCCCTGTAACCAGGGCCACCTTGCCCGTCAGATCAAATAATTCCTTTATAGTTTCCATTTTTTGTTATTTAAGAGTATCGGGATGGCGGACATCCATATCACTGTAATCAAGGTTCTCACCGGCCATTCCCCAGATGAATGTATAACTGGATGTTCCTGAAGCGCTGTGTATGCTCCACGAAGGTGACAGCACTGCCTGCTCATTTTTCATCCATATGTGACGGGTTTCGTCGGGATCGCCTATAAAATGACAGATACCCTGTTTTTCAGGGACCTCAAAGTAAAAGTAAGCTTCCATCCTGCGATTATGGGTATGAACAGGCATGGTGTTCCATACACTGCCTGTCTTAAGTTCCGTCATACCCATCTGAAGCTGGCATGTTGGAAGGACGCTGTTCACAATAAGCTTGTTGATCGTCCTGTGGTTGGAGGCTTCAGCAGATCCGAGTGTGACAATTTCCGCATCCCCAAGGGTAACTGTCCTTGAAGGATACTTATGGTGGGCCGGAGCAGAGTTAATATACAGTTTGGCCGGATTTGAGGCATCCTTCGATTTAAAAAATACGTCATTTGTCTCCCTGCCAAGGTATAGCGCCTCCTTGAACCCGACATTAAATGTCACTCCGCCTGCTTCGATCACGGCTTCACCACCGACATTGATTATTCCCATTTCTCTTCTCTCAAGAAAATAAGAAGCCTTAAGATCATCGGCCGACTCAAGCTTAAGGACTTTGTCAACGGGCATGGCACCTCCCACTATATACCTGTCGTACATTGAATAAACGAGCATGATCTCATCTTTTACAAACACTTTCTCAATAAGGAATTCCTTCCTGAGTTTTCCGGTATCATACGACCTGAAATCATCAGGATGCACTGCATATCTTAACTCAATTTTCATAATTAATTGTATTTTGATTGTTATTAATGACAAGACCAGATTTGGATTGATAAAAATACAATCTTTGGATTAAAGGATGAATAGAAAATCCATATTTGTTACCTGTGATGTCAATGGCTTCTCACCGGAAATATGTGAAAATTAACATACCTTAATGGTGTTTTTTCCTTACCTCTGATTTTATTTGCTATTTTTAATAACTTATTTTTTCGCTTATGGAAGCTGATAAAGAATTATCAAATTTTATATAACCAGGAATGAAAAGATTTATAACCGACGACTTTCTACTGGAAACAAAAACAGCCAGGAGACTTTATCATGAATTTTCGGAGAATCAGCCGATCATCGATTTTCATTGTCACCTTTCGCCCTCAATGATTGCCGGTGACGTATGCTTTGATAATATAGGTCAGGCATGGCTCGACGGCGATCATTACAAATGGAGGGCCATGAGAACGAATGGCATTGACGAGCTTTACTGCACAGGAGATGCCTCTCCAAAAGAAAAGTTTATAAAGTGGGCAGAGACCCTGCCTGCAACTATTGGAAATCCCTTGTATCACTGGGCACATCTTGAACTGGCCAGGTATTTCGGAATTTATGACCTCCTGTCACCCACCAATGCCGCTGATATATACGAAAGAGCGTCATCGATGCTCAGAACAAGAGAATTCAGCATCAGATCGCTTCTCAGGAAGAATAATGTGGAAGTTGTCTGTACTACTGACGATCCGGCTGACACCCTCGAATTTCACACTCAGATGAAAGGCAACAGTGAATTAAAGATGCTTCCTGCCTTCCGTCCCGACAATGTAATTAAAACAGATGATTCTGATAAATTCAGGGAATATATACTTAAGCTTGAAAAAGTCACCGGAGAGGAAATCAGAAGTTTTGAAGCCCTCTCAAAGGCTTTAGACCAGAGGCATGCCTTTTTCCATGAAATGGGATGCCGCCTCTCTGACCACGGATCCGAAAGGTTTTTCTTTTCACCCTGCAGCGAAAAGGAGGCAGACCTTATATTCAGGTCTCTTTTAAAGGGGCAGCAGGTATCAGCCGATGAAACTGAAAAATACAGGATGGCAATAATGCTCGAGCTCTGCAGAATGAATCATAAAAGAGGATGGACCCAGCAGTTCCATGTGGGCGCACTCAGAAACAACAATTCCAGAATGTTCAGGAAAATGGGTCCCGATACGGGTTGGGATTCCATCGGAGTACCCCAGGATGCCTTCAGAATGTCAAGATTCATTGATGCACTTGATGATTCTGATCAGCTTGCAAAAACAATCCTTTACAATCTTAATCCTGCCGACAACGAATTAATGATCACTATGGCAGGTAACTTCAACGACGGCTCCAGAGCTGTTAAAGTGCAGTACGGTGCAGCATGGTGGTTCCTCGATCAGAAAACCGGGATGGAAAAACACTTCAGGGACCTCGCTTCTTTCGGACTGCTCAGAAGATTCGTGGGAATGGTCACCGACTCCCGAAGCTTCCTCTCTTTCCCCCGCCATGAATATTTCAGGAGAATCCTGTGTAATTTTATCGGTTGGGAAATTGAAAAAGGAAATATTCCGGATGAGGATGAACTTATCAGACCTCTTATTGAGGGTGTCTCCTATAAAAACGCAAAAGAATACTTTGGATTCTGACATTAAATCATTTTAGCATGACGGAATCCGCTACAAACATTAGTATGCCGGACTGTAAATAAATCTTTTTAAATATGAACGAATTAAATATTAAAGAAAAAACAGCGGTCATAACAGGAGGCGCAGGTCTCATATGTTCAGAAATGGCCCGATCACTTGCATCCCAGGGAGTAAAGACTGTGATCATTGATCTCAACCAGGAAGCTGCAGTGAAAGTTGCGGCTGAAATTCAGAAGGAGTACGGAACGCAATCGATAGGACTCTCTGCCAGTGTGCTCGACAGGGAATCGCTGTTGGCCTCAAAGAAAATCATTAACGAGAAGTTCGGCGCTATAGATATTCTGGTGAACGGTGCGGGAGGTAATTCTCCGGCAGCTACCACAAACGTTGAAAAAATGGATGGAACTGAGGACCCCGAGGACACATTCTTCGGACTGAAACTTGAAGGTTTTGACAAGGTATTCGACCTTAACTTCAAGGGGACTCTCATCCCGACAATGGTTTACTCAACCGATATGGTGAAGAACAAAGCAGGGGTAATAATCAACATTTCATCGATGAACTCCTACAGGCCTCTTACCAAGATAGCTGCATATTCAGCCGCAAAATCTGCTGTTAATAATTTCACACAATGGCTGGCTGTGCATTTCTCTAAAACAGGCATCAGGGTGAATGCAATTGCACCGGGATTTCTGCTCACGAATCAGAACAGGTTCCTGCTTATGGATGAAAAAACCGGCGAACCTACTGCCAGAACAAGAAAAATACTGGGCAGCACCCCGATGGAAAGATTCGGAACTCCCGAAGAACTTACCGGGACCCTCCTCTACCTTGCTTCCGACCTGTCGAAATTTGTTACCGGAGTCATTATACCGGTCGACGGCGGATTCAGCGCATTCAGCGGAGTGTAGGGCAAAGGGCTCAGGGCAAAGGGCTCAGGGCCCAGAGTAAAGTGACCGTACGGATACAATACTAATGGAAATATCTTTAAAATTATGATATACTACCAATTCGGATCGGAAAATACAGTAATCGGCCCAAATGAACTTGAGTATGGAGTCTTTTCAGCACTCGTAAAGTTGGGGCAACGCAAAAAGGTACTTGCCCTGCCGCCTGATTTTACCAGGTTCCACTCCCGGGCCGGAGACGTTACCACTCTGGTTCACCGGTATTACAAGGAGAACCTGACCGACATACTGCCGGCTTTGGGCACCCACGCTCCCATGTCACCGGCTGAGATTTCTAAAATGTTCAGGGGGGTCCCGCCAGAGTTGTTCAGGGTTCACGACTGGAGAAATGATGTTGTAACATTAGGAACTGTTCCCGGTGAATTCATAAGTGAAATATCCGAAGGAAAGCTCAACTTTTCCTGGCCGGCTCAGCTCAACAAGCTTCTTGTAAACGGCAGGCACGACCTTATTCTCTCAATCGGTCAGGTTGTGCCCCATGAGGTTGTGGGCATGGCCAACTATAACAAGAACCTGTTTGTCGGAACCGGTGGTGCGGAAGGAATTAACAAAAGCCATTTCATCGGTGCCGTCTATGGTATGGAAAGGATGATGGGCAAAGCTGACACTCCGGTAAGAAGATTGCTCAACTATGCATCTGACAACTTCATTAAGGGACTGCCTGTTGTTTATATTCAAACGGTAATAGGTCGCGATGATGACGGCAAACTTGTAATCCGCGGACTTTTCATAGGCGATGATTATGAAGTGTTCGAACTGGCCTCCGAACTTTCCATCAAAGTAAATTTTACCGTTCTCGACCAGCCAATTAAGAAGGCAGTCGTTTATCTCGATCCCTCTGAGTTCAAAAGCACCTGGCTGGGTAATAAAAGCATTTACCGGACCAGGATGGCTATGGCTGACAATGGCGAACTGATTATACTTGCGCCCGGACTGAGGGAGTTCGGGGAGGACAAGGAGATTGACAGGCTTATAAGGAAATATGGATATAAGGGAACTCCCGCCACACTTAGGGCGGTCGACCAGAATGCTGAACTGATGGACAATCTGAGTGCAGCAGCACACCTTATACACGGAAGTTCGGAAGGAAGATTTTCAATAACCTATTGTCCGGGTAACCTTACCAGGCAGGAAATTGAATCGGTCAATTTCAGATACGCCACCCTCGAAACCATGATCAGGAAGTATGATCCGGCCGTTCTCCGCGAAGGAGTGAACAGGATGCCTGACGGTGAGGAAATATATTATATCTCAAATCCTGCAGTGGGACTTTGGGCGGCTAAAGACAAGCTCAGATGATAAACTGGGGGATAATAGGCTGCGGTAAAGTCACAGAGCAAAAGAGCGGTCCGGCTTTCAACAAAGTTGCCGGTTCGAGGCTTGTCGCTGTGATGCGGCGTAACAAATCACTGGCTGAAGACTATGCCAGGAGACATAATGTACCAAGATATTATTCCGATCCCGACGAACTCATCAACGACAACGAGGTAAATGCTGTATACATAGCCACTCCCCCGGGAAGTCATGCGGAATATGCCATCAGGGCTCTCAAAGCCGGCAAACCGGTTTATATTGAAAAACCAATGGCTGCGAATTACAGGGAGTGCGTAATGATAAATGAAATGGCTGAACTTACCGGTATCCCGGTTTACGTTGCATATTACAGAAGAACACTTCCCGGTTTCCGGCTGATTAAGAAACTTATCGATGCAGGTGAAATCGGCAAACCTCGATTCGCAAATTTCCAGATATATAATTACTCTTCAGAAGATGAAAAAGCAGGAAATCTGCCCTGGCGTGTCATTCCTGAAATCTCCGGCGCGGGACACTTCTTTGATCTTGGTTCCCATCAGCTTGATTTCCTTGATTATCTTTTCGGCCCTGTTCTGAAAGTATCATCCCTTGCCGCCAACCAGGGCCAGCTGTATAAGGCTGAGGATTTCGTAGCTGCCAGCTTCCTGTTCCGCGACAATATAGCTGGAACCGGAGTCTGGAGTTTCAGCGTTTCCCGGGAAGCAAACAGGGATTATTTTGAAATAGCGGGTGAAAAAGGAATAATAAAAACCTCTACATTTACATACGACCCGATTGTACTTGTCAATTCCGCCGGAACACAGGAATTTGTAAATGAAAAACCAGAAAATATCCAGTTCTATCTGATAGAACAGATCGTCAGGGCTCTTTCAGACGGAGGAGATGTTGTAAGTACAGGAGTAACAGCTGCAAGGACCAGTTGGGTCCTGGATGAGGTTGTAAGGGAATATTACAAAGGTACAGGGCTTAAGAAATAGTGCTTTTACACGAAGGAATAAATCTATATTTAATTGATAAACATACTTTTATGGACACAAAATCGGATATCGGATTGATCGGATTGGCCGTGATGGGCGAAAACCTGGTTCTTAACATGGAGAGCAAAGGATTCCAGGTCACAGTGCACAACCGTACGCTTCAAAGGGTTGATGACTTTCTGTCGGGGCGGGCATCGGGGAAAAAAATTATCGGAGCCCATTCACTGGAAGACCTGGTTAAATCCCTTAAAAGGCCCAGGAAAATAATGATTATGGTAAAGGCAGGAAGTGCTGTTGACGATATGATCAACGCCCTAATCCCCCTCCTTGAAAAGGGTGATATTATTATTGACGGCGGAAACACTCATTTCCCTGATACTAACAGGAGAACTGCCCTTGTTGAAAGCAAGGGACTTCTTTATATCGGAACCGGTGTTTCAGGCGGAGAGGAAGGAGCCCTTCTCGGACCGTCCATTATGCCCGGAGGTTCGCCAGCTGCATGGCCCGAAGTCAAACCAATATTCCAGGCCATTGCCGCAAAAGTTGATGACGGAACTCCCTGCTGTGACTGGGTAGGTGAAAATGGTGCAGGCCATTTCGTAAAAATGGTTCATAACGGTATTGAATATGGCGATATGCAGCTAATCTGCGAAGCTTACCAGATAATGAGGGATCTTCTCAACATGACCGCCGATGAAATGCACCTTGTGTTCAGGGAATGGAACAAAGGTGAACTC
>JAFGXK010000050.1 GCA_016936695.1 Bacteroidales bacterium
GTCCTACTAATATAATAAATAAGGACGGAATGAAAGCCAATGTGCGGTTTGAAACAAAAAATTTGCAGAAATGATGCATTATTATGAAATTCACCAAAATAAAAACCAGTGCAAATGTTTTTATTGAAGCCGGTTTTAGTTTTTCTTGGGACACTTTCTCTTATCGCAGGGATTGCAGGCATTTTTATACCTGGTTTACCCACGACTCCCTTTCTTTTGCTTACAGCCGGCCTGTATATAAGAAGTTCTGAAAAGTTATATTCCAGGCTGATCTCAAACAGATTTGTTGGTTCTTATATTTCCAACTATAAGCAAAATAACGGGATGACCTTTAAGTCAAAGCTTTATTCAGTTGCTCTTATGTCGTTGATGATTACAGTTTCATGTATCTTTCTTATTGATCTTCTTTCGACCAGGTTAATAGTAATTGCTCTGGGTATTATCGGCGCGGTTGTAATGATTTTCATCGTGCCGACTGTAAAACAAAAGTCCGGAGATTAAAATATGAAATATCGGGAAAAAAGGAATGAAGCCATGAAGATCAAAAAGAAAGACAAAAACAGCAATAACCTTTTGTCCGTTCCGGGAATCGGAAAAAGCCTTGCTGAGGATTTGCATATTCTCGGTATTCACCATGTCAGCGACCTGGCAGATCAGACTCCGGAGGCCATGTACAACGATCTGTGTAAAGAGTACAATACGAGGCTCGATCCTTGTGTGCTCTACGCTTTTCGTTGCGCAGTGTATTACGCGGAAAACGATAAGCATGATCCGGAACTTCTGAAATGGTGGAACTGGAAGGGCCGGACATAATAATTGAGTTGTTGGTTTTAGCATCATGGTCATTTAAAAAAATAAGCTATGGACAGACGCACAGCAATGAAAATAACTGCCGGAGCCATTGCCGGAGGTGGATCAGGAGTGTGTGCTCTTGCAAATGCATTTATACCGGAATCCAGGAATCCGGTAAATAGTTGGAAATATTATACCCTGGACCCTGCTGTGACTGCCCGGTTATCCTACAAATATTATGAGGGCGGAATGTGCATGTACTCAACTTTCAGAAGCGTTATTTCCCAGTTAGCTGACAGATTCGGGGAGCCATATTCCTTGTTCCCGTTTCATATGATGAAGTATGGACATGGAGGTGTAGGCGGTTACGGAACTATCTGCGGCGCACTGAACGGAGCAGCGGCAGTTATTGGATTATTCGTGGAAAATAAGACCAGTCAGGATCGGTTGATAAGCGGACTGTTGAAATGGTACGAAGAGACGAAACTTCCGGAATTCAAACCGGAAAGTCCCATTCTTGATTTCAATCCGCCCCCGACGGTTCCTGGTTCAACAATGTGCCATGCATCCGTGGCAAACTGGGTCACTGAAACCGGATATCAGGCTAAAAGCGATGAACGCAAAGAAAGATGCCGGCGTCTGACAAGCGATGTGGTATCAAGGGTCACTGTTGTCCTCAATGAGTATTTCGGACATGCTGGCTGACATCATGATAAAATCCATGTTTCTCATTATACTAAATAAAATCTGACGTTTTGCCGGAGAAATTTCAGTTCGTTCTGCCTTTGAAAAGCCCGAAATCAGGTTTTTATATCTAAAAATTTCTGCCATTAGTCAAAACCGGCAGAAATCCGGGTTACAGAAAAATAGTGATTTTATTCTGCAGATAATCAGTAAAATAGAGGGTTGAGTTACTTAAGACCACTTCTCAGGAGTGGTTTTTTTGTAAATATTGGGCCCGTTTTGACGAATGGATGGTATAGTCCCGTAAACCTTCTACCCTTGTCCCGTGACCGGCCGGTTTAAGTTGATTAATGGTAGTTAAATAGCTCTCATTGCCCCATATAATGGACAAGTGCGTATTGGCACGTGGCTTTCTGTACACTATTTTTACCATACACAAAAACCAAAAACCAACAGCAATGAAAACACTTTATGAAATTTCGTCACATGAGACCGGCACAGTAATAATAAGGCGTAGAAAGATCGCCAAGGCACTGCGCAGATGGTTAAGGGAAAACGAGGTTGCATTCAATCATAGATTTTTTGTAGCCTGACCCCGGTAAGACAATATTATGTCAAATTAAAATAGGAATAAGAAATGAAAATTAAAAACTGGTATTTAGTAAGTATTATGCTTCTGGCTATGCTGGCCGGATGCTCGAAACCTGATGATGATTCACTGCTTCTTATGGAAAATGGTGATCCCATCGGAGTTGTAGCCCTTGATGCCAAAGATAGTTTTATTGGCTATTACGCTGACGTTAAAGGTATAGCAGATACCTGCAAATCCAGGACTTTCCCCCTTACAGCAGGTCAGAACACTATTGCAGGAACGGTTGTCGTTTCGAATGATGCCGATTTCCTTTATGTGACCTTTAACACCACAGGAGACTGGGAACTTGACGAGGTCCACCTTTATTTACTGGAGTCAGCTCCCACGGGCAGACTTTCCCCCGGACAGACTCCTTTCAAAAACGATGAGCTGGCAGACGGAACCCAAACCTATACATTTGCAATTCCATTCGATGAGTCATTGGAATGCGGAACAACCATCTGGATTCAGGCACATGCTGCCACTAACGGTGAAACAGCCTACGGAGGTACAATTGTAGGTTCAGATCAAGGTTCATGGTACGGAAGTCTCTCCTATGCAATTGAATGCTGTGAGGAGAACGAGTGCGACCTGTCAGCATCATCTGTTGTTACCGATGTGAAATGCTTCGGATCTGCAACAGGGATGATCAACGTTACGGTTACCGGCGGAACTGCCCCTTTCACCTTTATTTGGAGCAACGGCGCTGATACAGAAGACCTCGCAAATGTGCCGGCAGGTGAATATTCAGTTACTATTTACGATGCCGCCCAGTGCCAGTTTACCCTCGATGAGATCATGGTGCTTCAGCCAGCTTCCGGAGTGAGCGCAACAAAAGAAGTTACGCACATATCCTCATTCGGTGCCAGCGACGGAGCCATCGATGTTACAGTTTCAGGCGGAACAGCTCCCTATACTTACCTGTGGAGTACCGGTGCAACTTCCCAGGACCTCAGCAATCTCGGTCCGGGTACCTACAGCGTTGAAATCACCGATGCCAATAACTGTAATACATCCCTGAGGGAAATCCTTGTGGAAGAGCCCGGTGAGGAAAAACCCATGGTTGCTTTTGCACGGAAGACCTATGCTTCAATGGTTCACTGCTTCCTCAGCGATCCTATGCTCATCGGTTATGAGTTCGACCAGTGGGGCTGGACCAACGGTGCCCTGACACCTGATGAAGAATTCATATCACATTACGAGTTATTTACCAATGTTGACGGATGTGACCCGGAAGGTGCAACCAAAGTGGGAAACATGGAGCTTCATTACTTTGCAGGAACCGCAACAGCCACCATTACCCTGGTGAACGGTTACACTATGAAGGAATCCAGGCTCTTTATAGGCAATGATATGTTACCTAAGGTTGGGGATGACTTTACCGTAGATCCTGCAAACTATCCTTATGTTCATTCAGGTCTTGGAGCTGCTGCCGGAGATACCTTCACAGTCAATGGCCTTTCAGGAAATATCTATATCATTGGCTATGTTGTACTGAACAGCGAAGAAGACAGTATTGCAAAATAAATTGTTGTTGGTGTGGTTTTAAATTGGTTTAAGGTTTTATGCCAATTAATCCCGGGCTTACCGCCCGGGATTTTTTTATAACAAGACCAGCCGCCTTATGAACATTAACAAGGTCAGCATTGTTTTTCAACAAGGTAAAAATCACAACGACACTAATCTGCTTTATCATGTTAGAGATGGATAAGAACGATCACCTTGAGCCTGAAAAGAGTGATGCGATTATCAGGATTTTAAGAGCCCGTTTTGAGACCAACATGATCCGCCATGAGGGAATTGAATGGTCTGCGGTGCAGGCAAGGCTCGAAGCTTATCCGGCGAGGCTCAGGTCGCTGCATGAAATGGAACGAACAGGAGGAGAACCTGATGTCGTGTGTAAGGATGAAAAAACGGGCAGCTACGTTTTTTATGATTGTTCGGCAGAAAGCCCCCGGGGCCGCAGAAATTTGTGCTACGATCGCGAAGCTTTGGAGTCGAGGAAGGAAAACAAGCCGGAAAGCAACGCCCTGGATATGGCCGCTGATATGGGCATTGAGATTCTAACCGAGGAACAGTACCTTAAGCTTCAGCTACTTGGAAATTTCGATACGAAAACATCTAGCTGGCTGAAGACTCCGGTCAGCATCAGAAGTCTCGGAGGCGCCCTGTTTGGCGATTTCAGGTATGGTCAGGTCTTCGTGTATCACAACGGCGCTCAGTCGTACTATGGCGCCAGGGGTTTCCGGGGTTCACTCAAGGTCTGATGGCAAGGGCTAAACAGCTTATATAGAACATTTAGCCTAAGTCTATTTCAGGGTGACATCCAGGTATACCGAATGACGCCCGTAGGTTTCATAGAAAGGTTTAAATGCAACATCGTCAATGGTGAACTCCAGCCTTGAGGGATCACCTGAGACCGACTTGCTGATATCTCCGCTATCCAGTGTCACTTTGCGCCATTCGGTACGCGGTTCCGACTCCTGGGCTGCAAGTAATACCGGTCCGTAAAACAGACTTGCAATATTCTGCTGATCCATCACCGGCTCGAGGTAAAACCCAAACGGCATTCGCAACTCAACCTTGTCGCCTTTCTTCCACTTGCGACGGATAGTCAGATAGCTTCCGGGCACCGCATCAACCTTCACATCCTTTCCGTTGATCTTCACAAAGAAGCCACTGGTTGCCCAATGGGGTACGCGTACATTAAGGTCAAACCTGCCCTTGCCATCGATGGTCAGCCGCGTCCGGTCTTCCTTCGGATAAGCTGTTGCCTGTGTCACGGATATCTGCCTCTCGGTCCAAGTCAGAGTCGAAGGAACATAAAGGTTCACATAAAGCGCCTGGTTGTTGGCACTTCTGAAATAAATTGAGTTCTGCAGCTTCGTACTGCTCTCAAGAGCCGTCCCGTTACAGCATGAGAAGCCCGACATCTCCGCATTTCCGAACTGTTTAATCGAACCCGGCCTAAGGGGCACGTGATAGGTGTTGGCAGGTGTGTGCTCAGCCACGGACGCAAGGATGTGATTGTACAGCCCGCGCTCGTAATAATCCATATATTCCGGACGCTGGTCAAAGAGAAACAGGTTTCGGGTTAGTTTAAGCATGTTGTAGGTGGCACAGGATTCATTCTGCCCCCCGGCCGCGAAACCGTTCTCATAAAGCGTTGACGGCTGGGCGGTAAAGCATTCAGCATTATTGGGATTACGTGCCCCTCCAACACCTCCGATACTGTACATATAGTCTCCGGTGGCGATATGCCAGAAATTATCAGCTATATGATAATATTCCGCGGCCCTTGTATTACGGTATATTTCTATTGCCCCCATAATCTGAGGTATGTGCTGGTTGGCATGAAGACCACGGAACATATCCACATTCCTGGCAAGTCCGTGAGAGTGTTCAGCATCACCGTAGAACAATCTGATATTGTCGAATAATCGTGCAACCTCGAGGTAATGAGGCTCGCCGGTAATCCTGTAAAGTCTTGCCATCGCTTCGTTCATCCCCCCGAATTCCCCGGCTATATACCTGTTCCACATGCTTATCAGTGTCTCTGTTGGCACCCGACTCAGGCGGGCATGAACCCAGTCGCCCATGCCTTTCACTATCTCCAGCGCCTTTTCATTGCCACTTAGCTCATAAACATCCATCAGCCCGGCCAGGATTTTGTGGAGAGTATAGTAAGGAGCCCATATCTGAGCAGTGGATCCTCCGTAAGTTGCTCCTTTCTCAAGCATGATGAACTGGTCGGGCGGATAGGCGCTGATAAAGCCCTTTCCCCAGTTCCGGTAATCAGTCCGGATACCTTCTTCACTCAGATCAGAATTATAGTCTGATTTGCTCGGGCCAGTCGGTACTGCAGTCGGGTCTGATACATGTTCTCCTCCGGCTGTCTCCGGCTGTCCGGACTTTTGTGACAGTTCATAAAGGGTATTAACCATGTACTCCATCTTTCCGGCAAAATTTGCCCTGAGCGATGCATTATAGCCTGTACCTGCGTAAGCCTGGGCTATGGCACTGAGATAATGCCCTGTGGCATGGCCCCTCAGCTTGGTCTGCTGACTGTCCCAGCCGCCAAGCGGTTTCGCTCCTTCAGGTTGTTCCTGCCCGAATGCGTTGCGAAACATATAAAGAAAATTGTCAGGATTTGTATTTGCGAGTCCTGTTAAGAATTTATCACGGTTTTCAATGAATTTTGTGTCGTGACCGTGAGTATCCGTATTTAATGTAACCTGGTCGAGATCAAAAGTTTCGAGAGTACGATCGGGGGGGGGATGCACCTCTGCTTCCTTCACTGTTACTCTCGCCACCGGCTGCAGTCCGGATCCTGCGATTTTTCCTGTTATCGTGTATGTGCCGGGCGAAAGCACCTGGCTGTTGTCAGCAGGTGCCGGCCATATTACCCTTACATCCGGTCCGGCAGAATTGTCACTGTAAACTCCATTTACAAACCGCGGTAACCTTGGAAGATATCCCACCATGGTTTCAACGATGATATCCGGAACGCTCGCAAGGTATGCATTATACAACTGTGGAGTTGTTTCGGGAAACACCGGGAGATTCCGCTCCGGTTCAACTCTCCTTCTGACTGTGGCCTCTTCCTTTTTCAAAGCGATATTATAAATCCTTGTAATTTGTCTGTCACTCAAAGGGATTCTGTAGATCCGGAAATCGGCCAGTCTGGCATTTAAATAAGTGTTACCGGTATCCAGCGATTTTCCTATGAAGAGTTTATTGTTTTCTTTTAAATTAACATCAAATAATTGTTCAGTTTCCACCGCCAGGTTCTCTGTCTGGTTGACACGAACTCCGTTAATATATGTATTCAGGGTTTTGGACGGAGCATCAATGACGACAGCCAGGTGATTCCATTTGTTTAAAGTCACTGAGGGTGCCCCGGCGTTATATCTGGCAGATTCAGTCAGGAATTGAACCTGGAAACCTTCTTTGTCGCTTGTCCCGGCCGGAGCAGCAAAGAAATGCGACTTGCCGTTTTTTCCGAAATCGAAAAATATCTGACCTCTTTTTGCAGAGCGCAGGTAAATCCATCCGGTGATTGAAAGTGATTCTTCTGCTGTTATCATTTCGCAGGGGATTGAGATATACGCTTCACTTTCACCGGGTAAAGAAAGTACATTACCGAACAGACTGTCATCTTCAAACCTGTAATCATTTCCCTGAATGATGCCATGTAGATTATTCCGGGACCAGTCTCTTACGTCTCCATTAAACATATAGCGGGAAATCAGGCTTGTTTCCCCGATTCCGTCGAGAATCTGATCACCGTTTTGGGCAAATGATTGATTTGTATTCAAGGCACATAAAATCAGCAAGATTCCAAATGCCGCTTTAAGGGGTTTCATAATTATATTCTTTCTGGTTGCTTCATCGATGAAGGAAGTAAACTTACCAAAAAAACGAATACCTCGCTCTTTCAAACATGGCCTGTAATGTGGATATGGGAAAATGGATTATAAGCTATGCTCATGATCCCGTTGGGGGAAGCTTCAAAATCATCATCTAAGACGCCCTCCGGGCTTTTTTTGTTTTACCCGAATCCCTCGCTTAAGCGAGCTTGGCTCGTGATTCGGGTAAAACAAAAAACCCGCAGCAAAGCTGCGGGTCTTAGATGATGATTTTGGCGGAGAAAGAGGGATTCGAACCCCCGGTCCCACGATAGCAGGACAACGGTTTTCAAGACCGCCGCATTCGACCGCTCTGCCATTTCTCCCTTCGTCCGCCGTAGCTCCAGCGAAGGCGGAATTCGTCCGCCGCAAAGATAATACTTTTTTCATTTTTCCGAATTTTTAGGAAAAATATCCGAATTGACAGATAATCAAAGAGATGAACTATTTATCAACAGGATTTTAACACTAAATAATTAGACAAAGCCGTAAGTGCCCGTAAGATGCGAGTTTGCGATGCATTTACAGTTCCCTGGGTTTCCTGTCAAAATTCCTCGTTTTACGTCTAAAACCTGCACTATTTGGGGAAAATAGGCAAAAATTATTTGCTCATGTATTAAAATGAAATATATTTGTACCCAAGAGAACCATTGGTCTAACCTTTAAATCGTAAATTATGACAAAAAAAGAACTGGTTAATGCAATTGCCGAAGACTCCGGTCTTTCCATCAAAGATTCCGGCAAGGCTTTAAACGCATTCGTTACAGCTTTCGGAGCAGCAATGAAAAAAGGACAGAGAATCCAGCTGCCGAACATGGGTACATTTAAAGTTACCAAAAGAAGTGCAAGAGTTGTCCGCAACCCACGTACCAATGCCAAACTTAACGTTCCTGCAAAGAAAGTCGTTAAATTCAAACCGGCTCCCGCACTTAACAAAGGTCTTTAATCGTGTTTCAATGAGATTGCCTGGGGGGTGTTTGATTGCACCCCCCTTTTTTTTGTGCGCTCCCGGTCGTGCAAGCAAAAATTCTATTCTGAAATTAATTTTCATATAATGTTCTGAAACATAAAATTAATTTAGATGGATAAATTTTTATTTGAGTATTTTTTGTTATTTTTGATCTGAAAACCCCGGTTCAAATCTGAAAGCATGAACTGTATAATTGTCGACGATGATAAGCTTAGTTGTAAGCTTCTTGAAGGTTATGTGAATAAGTATTCCTCCCTTAATCTTATGGGTGTCTATAATGACCCGGTGACTGCGAGGAATGAGATTTCCCAGCAAAAGGACGTCGACCTTATTCTCCTCGATATTAAAATGCCGGAGATGGACGGGTTCGACCTCCTTGGCAGCCTCGACCATCCGCCAAACGTAATAGTGGTATCGGGCGGAGAGGAGTTTGCACTGAGAGCATTCGACTTCAACGTGGTCGATTTCCTCCTGAAACCAGTCTCATATGCAAGGTTCTGCAAGGCTATAGATAAGGTGATGAGGTATTTCTCTCCAAAGGAGCCGCCTAAATCGGGCGATGAGGAGATCTTCATCAAAAAGGGTTCATCGCTTGTTAAATTAAAGCTAAGGGAGATAGTCTATGTTGAAGCTCTCGAGAACTATGTGACCCTCAACACCGGTACCGACAAGTATACGATCCACTTTACAATGAAGGCCATTGAAAGCCAACTGCCATCAGGTGTCTTTATCAGGGTTCACAGATCATATATAATAAATAAGAAGATGATCCAGGCTATCAAGGAAAATTCCCTTGATATAATGGTCGGCCAGACTATAAAGAATATCCCTGTTGGTAAGTCGTTCAGAGATTCCCTTTTGAACGATATTAATGTTATGGCCCGATAATCAGGCTAAAGCATGATGTATACAAGCAAACAGCTTTTCCTGAAATACCTCGGACAAACTTCACCATCTCCATTATTCCTTGAAATAGAAAAGGCTGAAGGGGTTTTTATGTACGACCCTTCCGGCGAAAAATATCTCGATCTTATTTCCGGCGTCTCGGTAAGCAATACCGGTCACAGGCATCCGAAAGTCGTAAATGCCATCCGCGAGCAACTCGATGCCTATATGCACCTGATGGTATACGGAGAGATGATTCAGAGCCCGCAGGTTAAATATGCAGAATTGCTTGCAATGTACCTTCCGCCTTCCTTAAGCTCAACCTACTTCGTCAACTCAGGCAGTGAGGCAGTCGAAGGCGCCCTCAAACTGGCCAGGAGATCCACCGGACGCAGCAAAATTGTTTCATTCCGGAATGCTTACCACGGAAGCACTCTCGGAGCCCTGAGCATCCAGGGAAGTGAAGATTACAAAACTGCTTTCAGACCTCTTCTTCCGGATACATGGCTCGCCGAATTCAATAATCCTGATTCGCTTGATATTATCGACTCAAATACGGCCTGCGTTATTATCGAACCCATTCAGGGAGAGGGTGGCATTGTTACTCCCGACGATGGTTTTCTTGGACTTCTCCGGAAGCTTTGCTCGGATGCAGGCGCTCTGCTTATTTTTGATGAGATACAGACCGGATTCGGCAGGACCGGACCCATGTTTGCTACCGGCA
>JAFGXK010000051.1 GCA_016936695.1 Bacteroidales bacterium
TCGCTCTTCTGGAATATCCCGGAGCTAAATTGATGTATCTTTCAGATAGAAAATATGATGAGGTGCCATATTATCTGAATGCCGCTGATGTACTGCTTCTCACTTCGGAATGGGAAGGTAGTCCCAATGTGATCAAGGAGGCAATGGCCTGCAATTGCCCCTTTGTCTCTACTGATGTTGGCGATGTCAGGTGGCTGTCAGAGGGGGTGAAAGGTTGTTTTCTCACTTCATCTGACCCCTACGATATTGCGGCAGGGATAAAGGAGGCGCTGGATCCCGGAGGCAGGAGCGAAGGAAGAGAGAGGATCATCAGCCTGGGGCTTGACTCAGGCTCTGTTGCAATGAAAATAAAGTCTGTTTATGAACGGGTCATTGCCTGACAGCACCATGGGTGCAATAGTACTGGGCGGGCATGTGCAGGCGCTGGGCATTGTCAGGATTCTGGGAAGAAGAGGGATTTCCTCAGTGGTCATTGACGAAACCGGCAGGTGCATTGCGCGCCGGTCAAAATATTGCGAGGCGTTTCACAGGGTCAGCAATGATAAGCTTGAGTCCTTTCTGGCCGGAGAGATGTGCAGCACAAAATACCGGGGCCGGGTTATCTTCCCGACCAATGATTTTCATGTAAGGATACTCTCAAGGTTGAGAGAAGGACTGAGCAGGTATTACAGACTGAGTACCGATGTCCCTGATGTGATTGACCTGTTTTACAATAAAATAAATACATACAGGCTGGCCGGCCGGGCCGGAGTTCCAATTCCTCTTTCCTTCTTCCCTGACAGACCGGAGGACCTTGATGATCCGGAGATACCTTTCCCCTGTATCGTCAAGCCGGCGGTGATGTATGATTTTTACAGGAAAACAGGGAGGAAAGTCTTTTTGTCCAATGACCGCAAGGAACTCAGGCAGGCATATGCCAGGGCTCTGCGGGTTATCCCGGCATCCGAGATCATTATCCAGGAGGTGATCCCCGGTGAGGGGCCCGACCAGTTCTCGGCATGTTTTCTTTACATCGGAGGCCGCAGTTATGTTAAACTGACAGCCTGCCGTATGAGGCAGCATCCGCTTGACTTCGGCAATGCCACCACTTATGCTGAAGTTTCTGATGCCGCAGTGCCGGAAGAATATGGAGAGCGTCTCCTGAATGCTGCCGGATACAACGGATTATGTGAGGTGGAATTCAAAAGGGATCCGAGAGACGGAGTCTTCAAACTGCTGGAGGTTAACCCACGCACCTGGAAATGGCACATTATTGCAGAAAAATCCGGAACCCCCTTTATCCCTCTATGGTTTGATTACCTAAGAGGCTTACCGGTTGAACCCGTTGAAGGATTCAAAATGGCTTCATTCTGTCATCAGGCAACTGACATTCCGGTCAGGCTGGCACTTTTATTCCGGGGTGCAAACTACTGGAACAGAAAAATACGCCCTGTCCAGAATGCCGTATGGTCATCGGATGATCCGGCTCCGTGGTTTTATGAAAAGCTTTATCTTCCTGATTTCATTATTAACCGATAGATGCATCAGATTCTCATTGTTCTTATTTTCCTGGCGGCCTCTCTCGTATGCAGTACCCTGCTGTATGCCTGGTTGCGTCACAAGACAAAGATCGGTGTCAGGTATCTTTATCTTGACAATCCCGTCGCAGCAACATTGTCGGCACTGATCGCCTACCTGGTTTACAGGTTGCAGGAGAGCCCGGGATACATGTTACCTGCCGTGGTGCTTGTAGCATGTGTAGGGGGTATTGCCTTCCTGCTCACCATGATCCGCTTCTGGAGAACACCGCGAAGGAGAGTGTCTGCCGGGCCCGGCCAGGTAGTGTCACCTGCTGACGGGAACATTATCTATATAAAGGAACTCAAAAACGGAGAGTGTCCGGTGTCGGTCAAGCTGCACAGGTTCTCGAAGCTTGAGGAGCTGGTCAAAACACCGTTGTTAAACGGGCAGGGTTTGCATATAGGCATTAACATGACACCTTTTGATGTTCACAAAAACTGTGCTCCGATCTCAGGCAAAATAATTCTGAACCAGCATTATAAAGGGAAATTCTTTTCATTGAAGGATTTCAGATCACAGACGGATAATGAGAGGAATACCTACATCATCAGGAATGATGAGCTGGAGGTGGGGATAGTGCAGATAGCATCCAGGATGGTGAGGAGGATAGATTCATATGTGAGGACAGGTGATGATGTTAAGCAGGGTGAGTGGATAGGCATGATCCGTTTCGGAAGCCAGGTTGACGTCATTCTTCCGGCCGGTTACAGGGCTGCGGTCAGAATAGGTGAGCAGGTATATGCAGCAAAGACAATTTTAGCCAGCCAGGATGAGGGTACTTATTGACATAGGCCATCCTGCCCATGTTCATCTCTTTCGCCATTTCTATCATGAGATGAAGCATAGAGGGCATTGTATTACCGTTACCGTGAAGGAGATAGCCTCTGCAAAGCAGTTGCTCGAATTATACGGAATACCTTACGTTACTCTCGGATCAAAGTCTGACAGCCTTCTCAGGAAGGGCATAAACCAGGTTTTGTATAATATTCGCATGCTAAGGCTTGTCCGGAGGGAGAAAGCTGAATTGGGTTTTGGGTCAACACCTACCATTGCACATGTGTCGAGACTTTCGAAGATGAAGTCAGTGATGCTTGATGATGATGATGATGCCGTGGAGCCGCTGATGAAAGCTTTTGGGCACCCCTTTACCGATCTGATTGTATCGCCTGATTCACTCAGGGGCAGCAGAAGAAAAAGAAACACCCTCTTTTATCCGGGTTACCATGAGCTTGCATATCTTCACCCTAACTGGTTCACTCCTGATCCCGGAGTACCTGCGGAAGCCGGACTGGCACCCGGTGAGCCTTACTTCATCCTCAGGTTCAATGCTTTCAAAGCGCATCATGATAAGAGTGCCGCCGGTCTCAGTCCGGAACAGAAGCTGCAGCTTGTCAGGCTGCTTGAGGGCTACGGGAGAGTGATCATTACAACAGAAAAGGAGATGCCGCCTGAGTTAATGCATTACAGACTGTCAGTCTCCCCGGAAAAGATTCATTCCCTTATGTTTTATTCAACTGCTTTCATCGGTGACAGTCAGACTATGGCTTCCGAGGCAGCCATTCTGGGGGTGCCGTCACTCAGATGCAATACTTTTGCGGGCCGGCTCTCATATCTTGAAGAAGAGGAGAATAAGTATGGCCTTACGTTTGCATTCAGGCCCGAGCATTTTGAAGGCCTTACAGCCAGGCTGAAAGAACTTCTTGCCAACCCGGCACTGAAGGAAGAGTGGCAGAAACGGCGTATGGCAATGCTTGCAGATAAGATTGATGTAACAGCTTTCCTGGTGTGGCTCGCCGAGGGCTATCCCGGCAGTGCCGAAGCTGCCATTAAAGACCCGGACAGCCTGAAGCAATTCAGGAATCCCTCCGTCACCAGTTAGTGTGAAAGAAACAATCCGTTGAGTTAGGCGTTAAAGCATTCAAAAGAAACAGAAAGAGAGTAAAGATGAGAATTGCAGTTATACTACAGATGACATTTATTGTTCTGATTGCCGCGGTCGGGAAGATTCAGGCCCAGCCCGGAGCAGACATTCCGGATCCGGGAGAGGCATTGGCTGCGTTCCTGCCAAACCGCCACCCTGATGACAATACATATAAAAACTACTTTATTACCGACTCCGCCTGGCTTTACAGGTGGAATATAACCACTTCCGACTGGGACCTGGACCAGGTTCAGTTTTACAGTTATACCAACGGAAGACTGACCGGACTGCTGACAAAGAATTACCAGACCGGGGCAAATGTTGCCCTCTCTGAATACACATACAACAGCACTGGAAGTAGTGAGGCTTCTGTCAACTACACCTGGGCAGGATCATGGAGTCCGTCGACGCGGTATCTTAATGAATATGATTCACAGGGAAGAACGGTTTCCGTCAGACTTCAGAAGTGGGTAGATGGTCAATGGATGGAGGATAGACTGCAGCAAAATTATCGTTATGATGCCTCCGGGAGGTTAACAGGATATGAGTCAATATTCTGGAGGAATAGTGCCTGGACTCTGCCCACAGTGATCGAGTTATCCTACAATCAGCTCGGGCAACTTGAATATCATCTTGCCACAAGACCCGGCGGTAATATTGACTACCGTATGGTTTATTGGTACAATGAAAAGGGATTATTGACCCGGTTCTATACCCAATATCCATCCGGCGACGGATGGAGCAATTGGAATCTGCGTTCATTCCAGTATAATCCATGCGGGGGAAGAAGCTCGCAGGAACAGTTTACGGGTGAAGGTCCTGACTGGATTCCTTCGACCAGGACTGTTTTCTTCACCTCATTCAATTTCGAATTGTTCCAGGGCAGGAAGCTCCCTGTCTGTCACAAAGGACATACAATATGGATACCGGTCCAGGCAGTCCCGGCCCACCTGGCGCATGGCGATTGCATTGGGGAATGCACAGATGAAAGAGACAAACCCTACGGTAATGATCAGAAATCTTGTTTTACCCTCTATCCAAACCCGGCAAGGGAGAGATTCACGGTCAGGTTTGCAGATGATTGCAATTGCAGTGAGGTACGAATTGTTCTTAATGATTTTTCGGGGAATCTGGTCAGATCTTATTTTGTAAATGACAACTCTCCGCTGATCATTGAAAGAGGAAATCTGAAATCCGGTCACTATTTTGTAGGCATGGTGGGTCATGAGACATTCAGTCAGGCAATAATACTTGAATAGAGACCAAGTATGCTGCTGTAAAACGGTTATGACGTCGTCAGGAATCCCTTGACGACGTTTTTTGTGTTCTGCCAGATCAGTTCATTTAACCAAGGAATAAGCCGGTTGTCCCAGCGCTGGGGATGTATGGTAATCATCATTACGGAAGGAAGGCCACCTGATTCTACAGCCCTGATTATATCCGTAGTTGACCTGAAATAAGTCCTGCCTGCCTGGTATACATTATTACCGGCTTTTCCTTCGTCTTCTCCCATTCCGTATTTTCTGTCCGGCATCACCCTGTCGCGGATGCTGTACTTCTCCCCATCCCATCTCCTTCCGGTATCAGTGAGATAGAGAACCTCCCTGAAGTCGATGTCAAGGTAGGGCTCTCCGCTGATACTGAAATCCCTGTAATCATATTTCTCCCACAGCTTTCTGTTGTCATATTTTGACAGCGGGCTGCCGTGCATGCATATCGTTTCAACGGGAACGAGCCGGCGGAGCTTTGCTAGGTTTTCCGAGAAGAGTGAGAGGGCCTTTTCGAAGTTTCCTCTCGCCACCGCCAGGTCTTCATAATGGTAGCCGATCTCATGACCA
>JAFGXK010000052.1 GCA_016936695.1 Bacteroidales bacterium
CGGGAAAATAAGGATCACCGCCACGGGCTGAGGAAAAGAGAAAAACAAATATGAACGAAACAGGTATAAGACGCAGCGAGTACAAACTGTTTCAGTTAACTTAAGCAAGTTATGCAATAAATATGAAACAAGGAAATGGGAAAGGGAAATTTTTTAGTTAGGCTTGACAGATTGAAGAAGAAGGGGGAGTCAGAGACTGAGGGACGAAGAGACGGCTGGACTGCAAGACTTCGGTCTTCGGTCTTCGGTCTTCTGTCTTCGGTCTCAAAAAGCATATCGTTTCAGGTAAAAAACTTGTCGAATATCATATCAGAAATTATCGTAAGTCGATAAAAATTTGTTGTTATTTCTGGCAATAATGATATGTTTGGCGATTTTCGCACTTTGGAAATGCGACTTGCGGGAAAATTCAGTTTGTCTTGAAAGGGAACTTGATCTTCTTCAGTTCCTCGTTTGCCTCGACGATCTTTTTCTTAAGTCCTTCCTTGTATTTTACCACAGTATTCATCACCTCCGGGTCGCCTGCCCCGATTATCTGTGCGGCGAGAATGCCCGCGTTCAACGCGCCATTAATGCCAACAGTCGCCACCGGGATTCCCGGAGGCATCTGAATGATCGACAGCATTGAATCGAGACCTTCAAGCGAAGCCTTAATCGGAACTCCAATAACTGGCAGCGGAGTCATGGCGGCAATCACACCCGGAAGGTGTGCTGCCATTCCTGCAGCCGCGATTATTACCTTTATACCTCTTCCTGCGGCTCCTGAGGCAAATTTTTCGACTTCTTCGGGAGTGCGGTGAGCCGAAAGTGCGTTTATCTCAAATGGTATCCTGAAATCGTTGAGCACCTGAGCCGCCTTTTCCATTACAGGAAGGTCGGAAGTGCTTCCCATTATTATGCTGACAACTGGTTCCATCTTAATAATTTCATTTAACTTACTGAAGAGAACAAAAATAAGCTATTATTTTCATATTTTCGCAGAGATATTTTTCACCGGATTATGACAGCCTCCGAAATACAGATACACGACAAATTATTCAGGGAATATATCCCTGAAAATGCCCTTCATGACAAGGTCGTTGAGCTTGCCGGCCGGATCAACATCGATTTTGCAGGTAAAGAGGTCATCTTCGTTGGCGTGCTGAACGGATCGTTCATTTTTGCAGCCGACCTTTTCAGGAGGATAAAGCTCAAAGCCAGGATCACCTTCATAAAACTGGCATCCTATGCAGGTACAACTTCCTCGGGCGAAATCAGGGAACTGATCGGCTGGAATGAAGACCTGAACGGCAAATCGGTGATCATCATCGAGGACATCGTCGATACTGGCGTTACCCTCGAACATACGGTCGACAACCTGATAATAAGGAATGTTAAGGAAATAAGTATAGTTACACTGCTCCTCAAGCCCGAAGCCTACAGGAAGAACATCCATATCGACTATGTCGGCTTTGAAATACCCAACGACTTCGTTGTAGGTTATGGCCTCGACTACGACGGGGAAGGAAGAAACCTCCCGGCAGTCTACTCTCTCGTCCCCTGAAATATTTTTCAAATCTTTATAAATATAAATCTAATATCTATGCTCAACTTTTTGATTTTTGGTCCTCCCGGATCCGGTAAGGGAACCCAGTCGGTAAGACTGGCTGAAAAATTCAACCTCAAACATCTTTCCACAGGTGATATGCTTCGTGCTGAAATAGCAGCAGGAACAGAGCTTGGAAAAAAGATGAGTGCAATAATGGCAACAGGCGAACTTGTTCCGGATGAGGTGGTGATCGAAATGATCGCAGCCAGGATCGATAGCACGAAAGACTCTGCCGGCTTCCTCTTTGACGGATTCCCCCGTACGGTGGCACAGACCGAAGCGCTTGAAGCGATGCTGAATGAAAGAGGAATGAAGATCGACAGCATGCTTGTACTTGACGTCGATCATGATGAACTCGTCAAAAGGTTGATCCTCAGGGCTGAACTCTCGGGGCGCCCTGATGACAAGGATCCGGCCGTGATTGAAAACCGAATTGATGTATATAAGGCCAAAACCGAACCGATTATTGAATTCTGCAGACAAAGAGGCATTTATCAGCCTGTGGATGGTGTCGGCTCGATCGATGATATCTTCGGGCGTCTCAGCAATCTTATAAGCGGGTATACAGAATCATAATGGCTGGTTCCAACTTCGTCGACTATGTAAAGATCTACTGCCGCTCCGGCAACGGAGGTCCGGGTTCTGCCCATCTGCGGAGGGAGAAATTCATTCCGAAGGGCGGGCCCGACGGAGGCGACGGAGGCCGGGGCGGCCATATCATACTCAGGGGTAACAGTCAGATGTGGACACTTCTGCATCTGAGATTCAAACGGCATATTTTTGCTGAGAACGGCGGATCGGGAGGTCATCAGCTCTCAACCGGAGCCGACGGAAAGGATGTAATCATCGAGGTGCCTCTGGGTACAATCGCCAGAAGAGAAAGTACCGGTGAGATTCTCTTCGAGATAACGGATCCCGGTGATGAAAAAATACTTGCAAAAGGAGGCCGCGGCGGACTTGGCAATGATCACTTCAAATCGGCTACCCACCAGACTCCAAGATATGCCCAGCCGGGAGAACCCGGGATTGAGGAGGCATTCATTCTCGAACTTAAAATTCTGGCCGACGTCGGGTTGGTGGGTTTCCCGAATGCCGGAAAATCGACACTTCTGTCGGTGGTATCAGCCGCGAAACCCAAAATTGCCGATTATCCTTTTACAACACTTGTTCCCAACCTGGGAATCGTGTCATACAGGGAAGGAAAATCGTTTGTGATGGCCGACATCCCCGGGATTATCGAAGGTGCCCATGAGGGAAAGGGTTTGGGAATCAGATTCCTCAGACATATCGAAAGAAACTCGATGCTGCTGTTCATAATCCCGGCCGACAGCCGGAACATCATGGAAGAATATGATATCCTTGTGAATGAGCTGCTTATGTATAACCCGGAACTTCTTGACAAAAGACGGCTCCTTGGAATCTCGAAATCCGATCTGGCCGATGAAGAGATAAGGAATGAACTCAGGAAAGACCTGCCGGATCTGCCCAGGGTATTCTTCTCATCACTCACCGGCGAGGGGATTACCACACTTAAGGATATGATCTGGAAGACCCTGAACAGTTACTAACAGACATGGAGCAGATTGATCAACAGCTTTTTCTTTTTCTAAATTCGGCAAACTCACCATTCTGGGACAGTGTTATGTACTTTCTCAGCATGAAACTCGTATGGGCACCACTGTATCTTGCAATCCTGACATGGATGGGACTAAGGTACGGGAAAAAGTTCTGGATACTCCTGTTGTTCGTTGCACTTGCAGTGTTCCTTGCCGACCGTACATCGGTGATGATCAAGTACCTTGTCGACCGGCCCCGGCCATGCCATGAGACTTCACTCCAGGGATTGGTTCATATGGTAAACGGAGTATGCGGCGGTAAGTACGGATTCGTATCATCCCATGCAGCAAACTCATTCAATGTGGCCTTCCTGAGCCTTATGTTCATAAGGAAAAAATGGTACACCTTCTTTATAATCCTCTGGGCATCAGCGGTCAGTTACAGCAGGATCTACCTGGGTGTCCATTACCCGGGTGATGTGGCAGGAGGGGCTATACTCGGTGCCTTCATCGGCTGGGGTGTTTATAAAATGTTCTCTTTGTACGAACGAAGAACCCTGTCGCGAACTTAACATACACTTATGCAGTGCATTACCCTGCCTTCATCCGATCCTTATTTCAACCTGGCGGCTGATGAGTTCCTCCTCAGGAACTCGGGTGATGAATATTTTCTCCTCAGTATCAATGAGAGATCGGTAATCACTGGCAAACATCAGATTCCGCACAGGGAGACCGAAACAAGTTTTGTCACTGAGCACGGAATACCTGTGATCCGCAGAATCTCGGGCGGAGGAACCGTTTTCCATGACCCGGGAAACCTGAATTTCAGCTTCATCCTTAACAGCACCGAAGGGAAACAGATTGATTTCAGGAAATACACCCTGCCTGTAATCTCTTTCCTTAATTCTCTCGGGATAGATGCCCGTTTTGAAGGAAAGAACGATTTGAAGGTCGGAGGGCTTAAGATTTCGGGAAACGCGGAACATGTATACAGAAACAGGGTCCTCCATCACGGGACCCTCCTTTTCAGCGCTGACCTTGACTTTCTGGGTAAGTGCATAAGGAAGAACACTTCGGTGTATGAGACCAGGGCGGTGAGTTCCAATCCCTCGCCGGTGACCAATCTGGCCGGGATGCTCGGGACTGTGCGCGATACAATGCATTTCAGGGACCTGATGCTGGAATGGTTACTAGCTTACCAACCCGGCTCGTGCAAATCATCCCTTTCGGACGATGAAACAAGACAGATAGACGAACTCGCTGAAACCCGGTACAAGTCGTGGGAATGGACTTATGCCTACGGACCCGACTATCGTTTGAGGAAAGGTTTCAGTTACGAAGGGAAGGAAGCTTTGTGCGACTTATCGGTCAGGGATGGTGTTATAAGTCAGTGCCGGTTGACCGGTAATGACGATCTTGAGAAGGCAGGCAACTTACTCGGGGGGTGCCGGCATATGGTAAGCGATGTGCGGAAAATTCTGGAAAAAGAGAATATCTTTAGCTCCGGATTTGATGTTTTTAATCTCTTTTGACTTAGGCAAACCAGCTATGGATGTTCTGAAATCAGTTTTTATATGGATGACAGGAGTGCTCCTGATAGTTGTATTCTTCCCCCTTACATTTCTGATATGGCTTCTTACGCTTCCATTTGATAAAAACCGTGTGGTAATTCACCGGCTGCTTAACTGGCAAAGCTTTTTAGCTGTCAGGCTTATTCCCATCTGGAAGCTGAAGATAGAGGGAAGAGAAAAAGCTGCCGGAGGAGGCCCTTTTGTGATAATTTCAAATCATCAGTCGATCCTTGATATCCTTTTCATTAACTGCCTGTCTTACAGGTTAAAATGGGTGTCGAAGATAGAAAACATGAAAATACCCATTCTCGGATGGTACCTGCGTATGGCCGATTATATAGTGATCAACAGGGGAGACCAGGAGAGCAAGGAAAAAATGATGGAAAAATCGATGAGGTCGCTCAGACAGGGCATTTCTGTAATGATGTTTCCGGAAGGAACCAGATCGGTTGACGGAGAGCCGGGCTTTTTCAAGAGAGGAGCATTTCAGATGGCTGTCGATGCCGGTGTCCCGATTCTGCCCGTCGTTCTCGACGGTTCGGGCGGGATTCTTCCCAAGCATGGTCTCATTTTCACCACCGGCCACAGGGTTAAGGTCAGGGTATTTGATCCTGTCCCCCCTGAATCGTTCAACACCACCGATCCCGATATGCTTTCGGTATATTTCAGTAATTTTATAACCAGGGAGCTCAGCGTACTGCGACGAAGCTCATGAAATGACGTACAACCTCACATACCGCCGGGTTCTCAACAGGATGGGTTATTACAACTACCAGCGCGGGCTCATCTATCATCATCTCGATGAGGAAGGAAGCTGGAACAGTCATCTGGGTAACTGCAGGGCATTCATACTAAAGGCGATGGAACTGAGAAAGCCTGCAAAAGTGACCGTTCTCGGAAGCGGCTGGCTTCTCGACCTTCCCCTTAAGGAAATGGCTGAAACCGGCGCTGAGATATGCCTGGTTGACATAGTCCATCCACCCGAGGTTAAGGAACAGGTTGCAGAACTTGGAAAAGTTACGCTCATCGAGGATGATGTTTCAGGAGGCCTGATAAGCGAGGTCTGGGAAAAAGCCAGACGGAAATTCCTTATTAACAGGCTCGGAACGCCCGACAGCATTGAAGTCAGTGAATACAAACCCAAATCTGATCCCGGGATGGTGATTTCCCTGAATATTCTTACCCAGCTGGAGAATCTGCCCCTGGAGTTCCTTAAAAAGAGGTCGGGCGGGGATGAAGATTCCTTTAAGAGGTTCAGGCAAAGGGTACAGGATAAACATATCGGATTTCTGAAGAAACATATTTCGGTACTTATTACCGATATCTCTGAGGTCATCACGGAAAGTTCCGGCAGGGTAAGCGAAATTCCTTCAGTCGTTGTCGATCTGCCAGAAGCAGAACAAACGGATGAATGGACATGGTATTTTGAGAAGAAAAGTCCGGATTTCTTCCGGAAGAAATCGGTATTCAGGGTCAGGGCAATGATGTTTTAAAATGGATAGGCAACAAATAAGGGCAACATATCAAAAACTGAAGCAGGAGCAGAAACTTCTGCTGGCGGAGCTGAAGAAAAAACATCTCTGGATTTCGCTGCTGAGGCTTCTGATATTCACAGCTGGTTCAGTACTGTCGGCTCTGGCCTTCACCAGATCGGTTACTCTGGGCTCCGCCGTTCTGATTTCTGCAATAATTGTTTTTTTGTTTCTTCTGAAGATATTTGAGGATTTTACAGGAAGGATAGCCATCGCCGAAAACCTCGCAAAGATCAATGGCAACGAGATCAGGGCGCTCGACGGAGACACGTCTCCTTTCGACGGTGGTTCGGATCTTAATGATCCCCGGCATGACTTTTCAGGTGATGTCGATCTTTTCGGTTATGCTTCACTTTTCAGCTACCTTAACCGGACTGTGACGGGTTCGGGAAGGGGTATTCTTGCCGGTTGGCTTCTCGATCCTTTTGAGCTCAGGAACGACATTGTTCCTATGCAGGAGGCGGTGAAGGAATTGTCGGCAAAGCTTGAATGGCGCCAGGAATTTATGGCCTGCGGACTTGGAAAACCTTTGGACGATAATGAGATAAAGAGCCTCAGGGAATGGCTGGACTGCACCGGCGATTCCTTTGCTTCCCCCTTTAAAAGGGCTGTTTACCATATACTTCCCGCTGCAGCGATTTCAGCACTCGGCCTTCTCATTGCCGGTGTAATACCCTTTTCTGCCTTCATGCTGATCTTCCTTATCAACCTGAGTCTTGTTGGACTGTCGCTGGGCAAAACGAACAGAATCCATGCTTTGGTTTCAAAAAAGCATCATTTTCTTTCTTCTTTTGAGCAGCTTTTGTCTGCTTTCGAAAAAGAATCCTTTTCTTCTTCTGTTCTTTTGTCTGTAAAGGAAAAACTCTGTTCGGCCGAAGGTTCGGTATCGGAAAAGATAAGGGACCTGAACCGGATAATAAGGAAGTTTGACAACAGGCTGAATCTTTTTGGAGGATTCCTTCTTAACGGATTCCTGCTCTGGGATTTTCACTGCATCATGAGGCTTGAAAGCTGGCGCAGATCTGCGGAACAGGGGCTTCCCTTATGGCTCAGCCTTCTGGGCAGGGTGGATGCTCTCAACAGTCTGGCAAATCATGCCTTCAATAATCCCGCTTACATCTTTCCCTCAATTGCCGCGGGTGAACCCGTCCTCGAAGCGGCTGCACTTGGTCATCCCATGCTTCCGGGTGAGACAAGGGTATGCAACGATTTTTCAATAAGCGGCAAGGGCCGGGTATTTATAATCACCGGAGCCAATATGGCAGGAAAAAGCACTTTCCTGCGGACAGTTGCCGTTAACATGATACTCGGAATGACGGGAGCACCGGTTTGTGCACGGGAAATGATCCTGACTCCCGTGAAGCTTTTCACAAGCATGCGCACTGTAGATTCACTTAGTCAGAATGAGTCATATTTCTATGCCGAACTGAAGAGGCTTAAGATACTTAAAGAGAAGCTCGAAAATGGAGAAAACATGTTTTTTGTCCTCGATGAGATTCTCAAGGGCACCAACTCGACCGACAAGAGTCTTGGTTCAAAGCAGTTCCTCGGAAAACTGGTCGATCTGGGCGGAACCGGAATGATTGCCACTCACGATATCTCACTCGGAGAAATGGAACAGGTATATCCCGGAAAGGTCTTCAACCTTTGCTTTGAGATCGGGATCGACGGCGAGAACATCAGCTTCGATTACCTGCTGCGCGAAGGCATAACGCGTAAGATGAATGCGGCTTTCCTGATGAAGCAGATGGGGATAGTTTGATTATCCACCATTTATTAACAATGTATGATGACCTATTTTATGATGTGCAGTGCCGCATAAGGATCAATTAATCAGATAAATATTTCGGACAGGCAGATCAGGTGCGTCTCAGCGTTTCAAAAACAGGGCGTATTGTTGAAAATTCGGGGGATCAGCCAATTGCTAAATGACTATATTTGCGCAAAAATTCCGGAAAATGACAGTTGTCGGATATTCAGAAGAACATATAAAAACCCTCGAGTGGCGTGAGCATATCAGGCTGAGACCCGGCATGTACATCGGGAAGCTGGGCGACGGCTCATCGCAGGACGACGGTATCTATGTTCTCCTGAAGGAGGTGATGGATAATTCAGTCGATGAATTCATGATGAGCTACGGGAAGAAGATCGATGTAACCATTAGTGGCAGTGAGGTAAGGGTCCGCGACTACGGAAGGGGTATTCCTCTTGGAAAAGTCACTGAAGTTGTCTCCAGGATGAATACCGGCGCCAAATACGATTCCAAGGCTTTCAAGAAATCAGTCGGCCTTAACGGAGTGGGGGTAAAAGCCGTAAATGCATTGTCGAGCAGGTTTGTCATACGGTCAATGCGCGACGGGCAGATAAAGGTGAGTGAATTCGCTCACGGACTGATAGTGAAGGATTACCCTCTCGAGCCAACCACTGAGGAGAACGGCGTTGAGGTTATTTTCCAGCCCGACGAGGCTATGTTTGGAAAATACTTCTTCATCTCTGAATACGTGGACTCAATGCTGAAAAACTACGTGTACCTGAATGCCGGACTTGTAATCAATTTCAACGGTACAAAGTTTTTCTCCAAAAATGGTCTCGTTGACCTTCTCAATGAAAACATGAGCAAGGAGGGTTTATATCCCATTGTCCACCTTAAGGGAGAGGATATCGAACTGGCATTTACCCACGGATCACAGTACGGGGAGGATTATTACAGCTTTGTAAACGGACAGAATACAACACAGGGGGGAACCCACCTGGCTGCCTTCAAGGAGGCATTCGTTAAAACTATCCATAACTTTTACAAGAAGGATTTTGATCCGGCCGACATCAAGGCATCAGTAATTGCCGCGATAAGTATTAAGGTCGAAGAACCCATATTCGAATCACAGACAAAAACAAAACTGGGTTCCAGGGATATGGGACCCTCGGGCCCTTCAGTCAGAAATTTCATCGGCGAGTTTGTAAGGAAACAACTAGACGATTATCTACACAAGAATTCTGAAGCGGCGAAAATCCTTCTTCAGAAGATTCAGGACTCGGAAAAGGAACGAAAAGCCATTTCCTCGATCCAGAAGCTTGCCAGGGAGAGGGCAAAGAAGGTGAGCCTCCACAACAAGAAGCTACGCGACTGCAGGATTCATTTCAATACCAATGATCCCCGGAAACTCGAATCAACAATATTCATCACCGAGGGAGATTCCGCCAGCGGTTCGATAACCAAATCGCGTGACGTGGAAACACAGGCGGTCTTCAGCCTGAGAGGCAAACCGCTCAACACATACGGACTGACCAAGAAGATTGTTTACGAAAACGAGGAGTTTAACCTGCTTCAGGCTGCACTGAACATAGAGGACGGTCTGGAGGACCTCCGCTACAACAATGTCGTAATTGCAACTGATGCCGACGTCGACGGAATGCATATCAGACTCCTGCTCCTTACTTTCTTCCTCCAGTTCTTTCCCGATCTGGTCAGAAAAGGACATGTTTATATCCTGCAGACACCTCTCTTCAGGGTGAGGAATAAAAAGGAAACACGATACTGCTATTCACAGGATGAGAAGGCAAAAGCCATTAAGGCTCTGGGTCCTGCACCTGAAATGACAAGGTTCAAGGGACTGGGTGAGATATCCCCCGATGAATTCAGGAATTTCATTGGAAAGGATATGAGGCTTGAACCTGTCATGATGAAGAAGAATGACACCGTGAACGGGTACCTTGAGTTCTACATGGGAAAAAACACACCCGACAGGCAGGATTTCATAATTGAGAACCTCAGGGTTGAGGAGGATCTCGTTGAGCAGGAAGTATAAAAGATAAGAAAGGATATTCAGAGGATGGAAGATCTGGATCTTGAACCGGACAGGCCTGAAGATAAAGATGATCTTGGACAGGGCGCCGTTGCCATGCACTCGGTGACGGCATTGTCGGGTATGTACCAGGACTGGTTCCTCGATTATGCCTCATATGTAATTCTCGAACGGGCCGTACCGCATCTCCACGACGGACTGAAACCCGTCCAGCGGCGCATACTCCATTCGATGAAAAGAATGGATGACGGACGATACAACAAGGTGGCCAATATCATTGGACATACCATGCAGTTCCACCCGCATGGAGATGCTTCAATTGGCGACGCCCTTGTGCAGCTGGGGCAGAAGGACCTCCTGGTTGACACCCAGGGTAACTGGGGAAACATTCTTACCGGCGATGGTGCCGCAGCTCCGCGTTACATAGAAGCCCGTCTGTCGAAATTTGCAAATGACGTGGTATTCAACCCGAAAACAACAGAGTGGAAGCTCTCTTACGACGGAAGAAACAAGGAGCCTGTCACATTACCTGTCAAATTCCCGCTGCTGCTGGCATTGGGAGTGGAAGGAATTGCTGTCGGCCTTGCCTCAAAAATACTCCCCCACAATTTTAACGAGATTATTGATGCTTCAATCGACTACCTGCAGGGTAAGGAATTTGTTTTCTATCCCGACTTTCCTACGGCAGGAATGATCGATGTCTCCAAATACAATGACGGCCAAAGGGGAGGAGTAGTAAAGGTTAGGGCAAAGATCGAGAAGATTGACAAGAAGGCACTGGTCATCACTGAGATCCCTTTCGGCAAAACAACCACCAGCCTAATTGATTCGATAATTAAGGCTAACGAAAAGGGAAAGATCAAGATCAGAAAAATAGATGACAACACTTCTTCCAATGTGGAGATAGTGGTTTATCTCATGCCGGGAATCTCGCCCGACAAAACCATCGACGCCCTCTATGCTCTGACTGACTGCGAATACTCTATTTCTCCAAATACCTGCGTAATTACAGGAAGCAAACCCTCCTTCATGGGGGTAAGCGAAATTCTGAAGTTCTCAACCGACAATACGGTACGACTTCTGAAAACCGAGCTTGAGATCAGACTGTCGGAACTTATGGAGGAGTGGCACATGTCATCGCTCGAGAAGATATTTATCGAAGAAAGGATTTACAGGGATATCGAGGAGTGTGAAACATGGGAGGCTGTAATCAAGGCAATCGACGACGGCCTCAAACCCTTCAGAAAAAAGCTGTTGAGGGATATCACAAGGGATGATATCATAATGCTCACCGAGATTAAGATCAAAAGGATATCTAAGTATGATGCCAAAAAGGCAGATGAACATATCAGATCCATTGATGTCGAAATGGAGGAGGTCAGGAACCACCTCAGAAATCTGATCCCTTTTGCCATCAATTATTTCAGGCAGATAAAGAAGAAATACGGGAAAGGGCGAGAAAGAAAAACCGAGATCAGAAGCTTCGATACAATCCAGGCTACAAAGGTGGTTGCCAACAATGCCAGGTTATATATTAACTACAAGGAGGGCTTTATCGGAACCGGCCTGAAAAAGGATGAGTTCGTTTGTGAGTGCTCCGACATCGACGATATAATCGTTATAAGGAAGGACGGAAGCTACCTGATTACAAAGGTCGCCGATAAGATCTTCGTCGGGAACGACCCAATCTATGCCCAGGTCTTCAGGAAAAATGATGAACGTACCATATATAATATAGTATACCAGGACGGGAAGGATGGGCCGTACTATATTAAAAGATGTGCCATATCGGGACTTACCCGTGATAAGGAGTACAACCTGACCAGGGGAGTCCCGGGTTCGAAGATCCTGTACTTCAGCGCCAATCCAAACGGGGAGGCCGAAGTAATCAAGATCCACCACAAGCCGAAGGCAAGGCTGAAGAAGCTGATGTTTGAATTCGACTTCGGCCAGCTGGCGATAAAGGGAAAAACTTCCATGGGAAACATCCTTACCCGGAATTCCGTTCATAAGATATCACTCAAAGAAAAAGGAGTTTCAACCCTGGGAGGAAGAAAGATCTGGTTCGACGATGCAGTCTTCAGGCTTAACGTCGACGGAAGAGGTATTTACCTGGGTGAATTCAGCGCCGACGACAAAATACTGGTTATTACCAAGAACGGTTACTTCAGGGTAACCGGGTTTGACCTCACAAACCATTTTGAGGACAATATTCTTATAATAGAAAAATATCGCCAGGGGGCAGTCTACTCTGCTGCTTACTGGGATGCCGGACAGAAGTTCTATTATGTTAAGCGATTTATCATCGAAGAATCTGAAAAACCACTTTGCTTCATTAATGAGGACCCTGAATCAAAGCTTATAAGCATAACAGAGGTGGAATATCCGCGCTTTGAGATCCAGTTCGGGGGCAAGCACAAGGACCGTACCAATGAGATCATTGAAGTTGCCGAATTCATTGGTGTCAAGAGCTACAAGGCCAAAGGCAGGCGTCTGACAAGCTTCATGGTCGACAATATCCAGGAAATAGAACCTGTAGTAAAAAAAGAATCACAGCCGCCGGTTGAGGATGAGCAGGAGGAAGAGGAGGAACAACCACATAAAGACAAGCCATCAGATCCGGCGCAGATGAAGTTGGAGCTCTGATGCAGACTACTGACAAAATATTCCTTGTAGGATTTATGGGAAGCGGAAAGACTACCGCAGGCAGGAAGCTCGCTTTGCGCCTGAAGTGGTCATTTATCGATCTCGATGAGCTTATTGAAAGTGATAGTGGGATGTCAGTAGCGGAAATATTTGCCGAAAGGGGTGAGGAATGGTTCCGGACTACCGAATCCAAAGCGTTGAGGGAACTTGGAAAACACAGGAATACAGTCATTTCTACCGGCGGAGGCACTCCATGCTTTTTCGGCAATATGGAATTCATGCTGAAGAACGGTCTTACTGTATATCTGAAGTTGACTCCCGAAAAACTGAGCAGACGTCTCTCCAGCTCAACTGCCGGGCGCCCCTTGCTGATAGATATCGGAAAAAAGCAATTGCCGGGATATATCAGTGCCTTACTGGCTGAACGCGAAATCTGGTACTCAAAGGCCGAAATAATTACAGAAATTGAAAGGGGAAATATTTCAGCCTTGCTTTCGTTGATAAAGAACAGGTTAGGATAGTGATTTATCTGCTGGATTTCTTAATTTTAGGTTGTTGAATTAAACATATCAGGTTTATGGGAATCAGACATTTCGTACTACCCCCCGCGAAGATGGAAGTCGTTCCCTCAACCGGCGAATGGGGAAAACTGACAAACAGGTTTTCAGGCAAGATTCTTTTCAGAAAACAGCTTTACTGGCTCGAAACCGGAGATTTGTCTGTAATCGGCACTGTCAGGAACAAATGGTTCTACGAGGAGATAATGGCATACGCAGTTGCCTTCCGCGACCTTAACCTTCTTCCCGCACTTAAGAAAATCACAGCTTCTGCAAACCTCGACGAAGGAATTCGCCATAAAGCTTCCGGGGCTTATGAGAGGATAGCCTCACAGACAGAATCCACTGATGCTGCAAGGGAAACAACCACTTCATCAAACGAATTCACCAGGGCCGAGAATGCACGTATTATCCTGGCCGGAACAAGATACCCGCAAACGACCGAGATACTTAAACTGCTGAAGGATAAATCACCGGAACTGAAAAGGCTGGCGCTCTTTCTCATCGGTAAGTTCAGGATGACCGACATGATACAGGAGGTGTGCGAATGCCTTACACTGACCGGTGTGGCGAGTGATGCTTATGCTGTGATGCTTAGCCTGGGCCCTTCTGTTGCCAGGGATATTGACAGATGCTATCTGAAGACTGCCGGCAATATTAAATCAAGCAAGGTACTCCTGAGACTGATGTCGGAGATACATCAGCCGGCCGATCTTTCGTTCCTGGTCGAAAGACTGTCGTCAAACTCCAGACTGGTAAGGGAAATGTCGCTTGACACGCTTTATGCCTCCGGATTCAGTCTGAATGAGTCCGGGAAGGAACGGCTTAAAACTAACATTAATGAGACTTTCGGCACCCTGGC
>JAFGXK010000053.1 GCA_016936695.1 Bacteroidales bacterium
AACAAGGTTTATCAAAAATTGTTCCGCTTTTGTTTTATGGCTCTTATATCAGTCAGTCTGTTGTTAACTTTTTAACAATCAATATCCTGACCACCGGTCAGTGATGCGGCATCCTCGTCGAGATACCAGATCGTTCTGCCGTCAACCGGCTTTACATACTCTGCCGGATATTCAGTCTTTTCTCCTCCGCACATTATCTTATTGACAATCTCAGCCTTCTTCTTTCCTGAAACAAGAAAAATCACCATGGCAGCATTGTTTATTATCCTGCCTGTGATTGTAATCCTCTTCTGCCCTGAATAAGGATTAACGGCAACAAGGCATGTTTCCGAGGCTTCAAACAGGTAAGCATTTCCGGGAAATATCGAGGCAGTATGACCGTCATCACCCAGACCGAGAAGCACCACATCAAAAAACGGCAAATCATTCTTCCGGTCAACTGATCTTTCGATCACTTCAGAATACCTCACCGCCTCTGAATCCGGATCTTCTTCTCCCCTTATCCTGTGAACATTTCCGGGTGGCAATGCGATCTTTTCCAGCAGCGCATCCCGTGTCATCCCATAGTTGCTTTCAGAATCATCCGGCGGCACGCATCTTTCATCAACCCAAAAAAGATTGACTTTTCGCCAATCTACAGAGTCTTGGTGACGCTCTGCCAGAGCCTGAAACAGAAGCTTTGGGGTACTTCCCCCCGACAATGCTATTGCCAGGTGTCTGTCCTTTCCAGACTTGTTAATTAGCCCTGCCAGCTCATCCGCCAGGGAAGAGGCTGATTCTTCAGCCGATCGGAAAATCTTTATGTCAATATTCATATCATTCAGTTGCTGGTTGCGGGTTGCGGGTTGCGGGTTGATCACAACTCACAGTAAAGCTCTTCGTCCGCCATATTCTTGCAGGGATACCGCCAGGTTAATCCTTCTCCCTCGATAAGTTCATTCGTAGGTTCAGGTCCCCAGGTTCCTGCAGGATAACCATATATCTTGATATCGGGATTATTCTTCCATGCCTTCTGGATGGGATCAATGAACTTCCAGGCAGTTTCGACCTCATCATCACGGGAAAACAGCGTTGAATCTCCAATCATCACATCATATAAGAGTCTCTCATAAGCCGACGGGACTCGTACATCGGCCAGGTCCTTATAATGAAAATCCATGTTTACGTTTTTCACTATGAAGCCGGCCCCCGGTTCCTTCATATCGAACTTAAGGAGTATACCTTCATCAGGTTGTATTCTTATTATCAGCTGATTGCCCGCCAGTTTACCGACAACCCGCTGGAACAGGTGATGAGGTGTCTGCTTGAAGTGTATCACGACCTCCGTCACTCTTGTAGGGAGCCGCTTTCCGGAACGGACGTAAAACGGGACTCCTCCCCAGCGCCAGTTGTTTATGAAGAATTTCATGGCAACAAAGGTCTCCGTTCGTGAATTAAGGTCCACTCCCTTTTCCTGTCTGTAACCCATTACACACTCACCTCTTATTTTTGAAGCGATGTATTGTCCCCTTATCACATTCTTTTCAACATCCTCTTCCCTGATAGGCTGCAGCGACTGAAAAACCTTCAGTACCTCGTTCCTGATTGCATCCGGATCAAGCGACGAAGGTGGTTCCATGGCAGTCAGTCCGACCATCTGCAATAAATGGTTCTGAACCATATCCCTCAGGGCTCCCGCAGAGTCATAATATCCTCCCCTATCCTCAACACCCATACTCTCCGCGGAGGTAATTTCAATCCTGTGAACATAATTCCTGTTCCACAACGGCTCAAATATTCCGTTTGCAAACCTTGTGACCATCAGGTTCTGGACGGTTTCCTTGCCAAGATAATGATCGATCCTGAAAATCTGGTCCTCGTCCATAAGCCTGTGAAGAACAGTGTTAAGCCTCTTCGCGCTCTCCAGATCATATCCAAACGGCTTTTCAATAATTATTCTCCTGAAGCCTTCGGCCTGATCCGTCAGTCCGGCTTCTGAAAGATCAGTACAGATAGTCTCATACATGTTGGGAGGGGTTGCCATGTAGAAAATGATATTACCGCCAATGCCCGACTCGTTTCTCACTTTGGTGAGCTTATGTCCCAGATCCACATAATCCGATACCTTATTATAATCCAGCCTGTGATATTCCACATTCTTTACGAAATCAAGAATGTGGCTCATATCCTGCTCACGGTCTTCAGTATATTTTCTTATTGCTTCAGCCATTTTATCCCTGAAATCCCCGGAGGTCATCTCTCCCCTTCCCACTCCAAGCAGTACAAACCGCTCAGGCAGCAGATCCTGATTCATAAGAGAAAACAGAGAGGGAACAAGTTTCCTGGAGTTCAGATCGCCAGTGGCGCCGAAGATAACGAGGATCAGATTAACGGGTTTTTCCATTGGAAGTCTCTATTTTATTTTGAACCTGCTAAGTTAAAAAATGTTTACCGTTGATGCAGTATGCTATATGACTGATTTCAGGCCGTAGGCCTTACATGATTTAGGGATGGGCGAAGCCCGTTCAATTGACCACCATATGATGCAAAGCCCCCTAAATCATTACGCCCCTGACGGGACTGGAAGAGAGATAAACAAATATTTTTTCAACTGAAAGTTAATATCTTTTTTCGATTTTTACTGTTCTTTATTAATTTTTTCTTGATTCTGCATTACAGAATGAAAGTTTTATTATACATTTGTCGTCGAATTAAAACCAACAGGATAGTGTTTATTAACTCAAATAACCCGTTTTTGGTCGTCAGGTTTAGAGAAACCGACTGAGAATGGTCTTTTCATAGGATCAGGGATAGCCGTTCTCTTCGAAAGCAGGGAACGGTTTTTTTGTGAAAAACATGGACGAACAGTTAAATATCTTAAAGATGAGAACAGAACGGCCCACCAGGGAAGGACTTTATAACCAGGAATTTGAGCATGGAAGCTGCGGAATCGGATTTGTAGCGCATATCCAGGGGAAGAAATCTCACTCGATTATAACCATGGGACTTGATATCCTCAGGAACATGACTCACAGAGGGGCTGAAGGCGCTGACAGCAAAACAGGCGACGGCGCGGGTGTGATGATTCAGATCCCAAGAGATTTCTACCTGATCCAGGGTTATCCGGTTCCTCCGGAAGGGCAATTCGGAACAGGACTTGTGTTCCTGCCAAAAGATCCCGACGATGCCGGATTATGTTCCGACATATTATTGAATATTATCAAAGAAGAAGGAGTCGACTTTATCGGATTCCGCGAAGTACCCAGAGATTATTCAACCATAGGAGAAATAGCCAGGTCCACTGAACCCGAGATAAGACAGATTCTCCTGGGTGCTGACCTTACACAGGATGAGCTCGAGAGGAAGCTGTTCATAATCCGCAAACGTGCCGAGATAGTGATAAGGGAATCGGAAATCGGACAGAAGAAGTTCTTTTATATTCCCAGCCTGTCAACCAAAGTACTTGTATATAAAGGAATGCTGACATCTATTCAGCTCAGCGAGTATTTCAGCGACCTTAATGACGAAAGAATGCAGAGTGCAATTGCAATGGTCCACTCGCGATTCAGTACAAACACTTTTCCAAGCTGGGATCTTGCTCAGCCTTTCAGGGTGCTCGGACATAACGGCGAAATAAATACAATCAAGGGCAATCGCTTCTGGATGGAGGCAAGGGAATCAATCCTCAAATCGGATGTAATAGGTGACCTTGAAAAGATCTTTCCGATTATCGAACCTGAGAAAAGCGATTCGGCATCGCTCGACAACGTACTTGAATTCCTGCTTATGTGCGGCAAATCGCTCCCCTATGCCATGTCGATCCTTATTCCCGAATCGATTAATGCAAAGAATCCGATCCCTGAGGAATTGCGCGATTTCTACCATTATCACTCCACCTTCATGGAGCCGTGGGACGGTCCTGCTTCGCTCATATTCTCAGATGGACGTTACATAGGCGGAATGCTCGACCGGAACGGATTGCGCCCGTCGAGATATCTTCTCACAACAAACGACCTGATTGTCATGGGCTCCGAGGCGGGTGTTCTTCAATTCAAACCGGAGGAGATAAAGAAAAAAGGACGCTTGAAACCGGGGAAAATGCTTCTTGTCGATACAAAAAAAGGCAAGATATACAGCGATCCTGAACTTAAAGTCAAACTGGCGAGTGATTTCCCTTACGGCAAGTGGATCGCACAGAATATGGTCATGCTCGAGGAAATTGAAACCGGGCATATCGTCACGCCTGACATGGGTAACCTGTTTCAGAAATACATCACCGCATTCAATTATTCGCCTGAAGAGACTGAAAGGCTGATAGGGGAAATGGCTGCAACCGGAAAGGAACCAATAGGATCCATGGGTAATGACGTGCCTGTGGCTGTTCTTTCGCGCAAGACCTATCGCCTTTTCAATTATTTCAAGCAGATGTTTGCTCAGGTAACCAATCCTCCCATCGATCCGATCAGGGAAGAGCTCGTTATGACACTTTCAGGCTACCTCGGTTCGCTTCAGCAAAACCTGCTGGACGAATCTCCCGATCATGTCAAAATGGTCCGTTTCAAGAATCCTGTCATATCCAACACTTATTTTCAGGTAGTCAGGAATCTTAGATACAAAGGATTCTCTGCAGCCAATCTGCTGATGCATTTCGATGCTACAAGGAGAGGTGAAGGTCTGAAAGAAGCGGTAGAAAGACTATGCTCGGAAGCAGAAAAAGCTGTTGACGAAGGCAAAAACTATATTATCCTGTCCGACAGGGGTATAGATGGAGATAAAGCTCCGGTGCCATCTCTCATGGCAGTTTCAGCCGTGCATCACTACCTTATTTCAAAGCGGAAGAGGATGCAGATAGATATTGTGGTCGAATCGGCCGAACCAAGGGAGGTGATGCATTATGCACTGTTCTTCGGCTACGGAGCCAGCATAATAAATCCTTACCTCAGCTTTGCGGTTATCGACAGACTGGTAAAGGATAAGGCTATCCAGCTCGACTACCAGAAAGCGGAAGAAAATTATATAAATTCGATCAACAAGGGAATTCTCAAAATAATGTCGAAGATGGGTATCAGCACCCTCAGAAGCTACAGGTCAGCACAGATATTTGAAGCTGTCGGCGTTCATCCTGACGTTATTGATAAATATTTTGCCGGGACAACCAGCAGAATCGGAGGCATAGGTCTCGAAGAAATAGCCGAAGAAGTGCTTATTCCTCACAGAAAGGCTTTTTCTGACGACTACATTCCTGAGATACACACCGAAGGAATTTATGCATTCCGGAAATACGGTGAAAAACATGCATGGAATCCTGAAACAATTTCACTTCTTCAATGGAGCACCAGGACAAAAGACAGAGAAAAATTCAGGGAATACTCACTCAGGGCCGACGCCGATACTGCAACGCCTCTCTTCATAAGGGGACTTCTCAAGACAAGGAAGAATCCAATTCCGCTTGAAGAAGTAGAACCGGCCGAAAGAATAATGAGAAGGTTTGTTACCGGAGCCATGTCGTTCGGTTCAATCAGCCGCGAAGCCCATGAAACACTTGCCATTGCCATGAACCGTATAGGCGGACGAAGTAATACCGGCGAAGGAGGCGAAGACCCAAAAAGATTCAGGCTTATGCCCGACGGACAATCTGCAAGAAGTGCAATTAAGCAGGTTGCCAGCGGCCGCTTCGGTGTGACAACCGAATACCTGGTAAATGCAGATGAGATCCAGATAAAAATCGCTCAGGGTGCAAAACCGGGGGAAGGAGGCCAGCTTCCCGGACACAAGATTGACAAGATCATAGCGAAGACCAGATACTCGATCCCTGGTATCACTCTGATCTCACCGCCGCCTCACCACGATATTTACTCGATTGAGGACCTGGCACAGCTAATATTCGACCTGAAGAATGTAAATCCGAAAGCCAGAATAAGCGTCAAACTTGTTTCTGCAAGCGGTGTTGGTACTATCGCTGCCGGTGTCACAAAAGCCGGAGCCGATCTTATTACAATAAGCGGCTACGAAGGCGGAACCGGGGCAAGTCCGGCGTCATCTATCAAACACGCAGGCATACCCCTTGAACTTGGCCTTGCTGAAACCCAGCAGACACTGGTTATGAGCAACCTTCGCAGAAAGGTAATACTTCAGACTGACGGTCAGCTTAAAACACCAAAGGATATCATCATAGCCTCACTGCTTGGCGCCGAGGAATTCGGCTTCGCTTCCAGCGCCCTGATAGTCCTTGGCTGTGTGATGATGCGCAAATGTCACCTTAATACCTGTCCGGTCGGAATCGCCACCCAGAATCCGGAACTGCGCAAGAGGTTCCTCGGAAAGGCAGAATACCTGGTCACTTTTTTTAACTTCCTTGCTGAAGGAGTGAGGGAGCAGCTTGCAGAGATGGGTTTCAGAAGTCTCGACGAAGTAATCGGACGATTCGACCTTCTCGAACGCAATCCGGAGGTGAATCACTGGAAAACCCGGAACCTGGATCTTTCAAACATGCTCCGTCTTCCTGCCGAAGCCGCCAGATACGACATGCACTGCGTCGAACAGCAGGAAAGCAAACTTGGTAATGTCCTGGATAATGACCTGATATCAAAGTCAGAAAAAGCCATTGCCAACAGGGAACCGGTCAAAATAACAGGTTTAATAAAGAACACCGACAGGACAACCGGAGCTATGCTTTCAGGAAAAATCGCATCCATCTACGGCTCGGAAGGTCTGCCTGATGGAACCATAAAATGCAGTTTCAAAGGATCGGCAGGTCAGAGTTTCGGTGCTTTCCTGGTTCCCGGAATCGAATTTCATCTTGAAGGCGAATCGAACGATTATCTGGGGAAAGGTCTTTCAGGAGGACGCATAATTGTGGTTCCTCCGGCCGGGTCCACTTTTGAATCCGACAAGAACATCATTATCGGAAATACCGTGCTTTACGGCGCTACCAGAGGCGAAACATATATTTCAGGAGTTGCAGGTGAAAGATTTGCCGTAAGAAACAGCGGTGCAACAGCCGTAGTGGAGGGCGTGGGTAACCATTGCTGCGAGTACATGACAGGCGGACGAGTGGTCGTGCTCGGCGCCACGGGAAGCAACTTCGCTGCAGGTATGAGCGGCGGGATAGCTTATGTATTTAATGAATCGGGCAACTTCGACTACTACTGTAACATGGGAATGGTTGAATTGTCGCTGGTGGAAGAGAAAGCTGATATAAATGAACTCAGGGATCTGATCACCCGGCATTTCAGTTACACCTCGAGCCCGAAAGCCAAAATGATTATTGATGGTTTCGAAAAATATCTTCCTATGTTCATCAAGGTGATACCTTATGATTACAAGAGGGTTATGGAAGAACAGAAACTGGAAGAACTGAAGAAGAAAATTGCCAGCGTTGAACTGGATCTTGAGATCAGTGGGGCTAATTAATATTATTAAAATGGGAGATGTTACTGGATTTTTGAAGATTAAAAGAAAGGAAGCGGGCAACAGGCCTGTTAACGAAAGGATTAACGACCACAGCGAGGTGGAGCAGATATTGAACAGTGAGGACAGGATGCTGCAGGCATCCAGGTGCATGGACTGCGGAATTCCTTTCTGCCACTGGGGGTGCCCCGTTGATAACCTTATCCCGGAATGGAACGATCTTCTCTTCCGGGGTGATTGGAAAGGTGCATATGACAGGTTATACGCCACCAATAACTTCCCTGAGGTTACCGGGAGAATATGCCCTGCTCCATGTGAACACGCCTGTGTCCTGAATATTAACCAGGAACCTGTTACCATACGGGAAAACGAAGTAGCAATAGCTGAAAAAGCGTTTGCCGAAGGTTATATAAAACCGTCGCCTCCGGCAACAAGAACCGGCAAAACAGTTGCGATAATTGGAAGCGGTCCGGCCGGAATGGCAGCAGCCGACCTTCTTAACAAGGCCGGACACTCGGTAACACTATTCGAAAAGGATGACAAGGCAGGCGGACTGCTCAGGTTCGGAATACCCGACTTCAAACTTACCAAAGCGGTAATAGACAGGCGCCTTAAGCTGATGATGGAGGAAGGATTAACAATCAGGACAGGCGTTATGATCGGCAGGGATATATCAGCCCGTGAAATTGAAGATAGTTTTGATGCCATATGTATTGCTATCGGCGCAGGACATCCACGCGATCTGCAGGTGGAAGGAAGAAACCTCAATGGAATACACTTTGCAGTCGACTATCTTGCCAATCAGAACAGAGTCAACTCAGGACAGATACATCTATCTGACAACCCCATAAACGCAGAAGGACTCAGAGTAGTGGTACTGGGGGGCGGAGACACCGGTTCCGATTGTGTCGGGACGGCAATCCGTCAGAAAGCTGCAAGCGTCACTCAGATTGAGATACTTCCCAAGCCTCCCGTCTTCAGAACGCCGGATAATCCCTGGCCGTATTACGGTAAAACACTCAAGAATTCTACTTCCCATGAAGAAGGTGCAGAGAGAATATGGAGCCTTGCAACCAGGAAGTTCACTGGTGAGAACGGAATTATCCGCGGCATTGAAGTTGAAGACGTGATCTGGGAGAAAAACCAGGGAAGTTATTCGATGAAGCCAGTCAAAGATACTATCCAGGTTAAAGATGCTGACCTTGTGTTGCTCGCCCTCGGATTTGTCCATCCGGTTATTGAAGGACTTGTATCGGAGCTCGGACTGGAGCTGAATGAAAGACAAAACATCCGGACAAACGGGAAATTTCTGACAAGCGTCAGCAAGGTCTTCGCGGCCGGAGACTCCGTTTCCGGAGCCAGTCTTGTGGTAAACGCCATAGCATCAGGAAGAAAGGCAGCAAAGGAAATTGACAAGTTCCTGAAGGGGTAAAGAAGGGGTTACTGGTTGCGGGTTGCTGGTTGCTGGTTAATCGGCATGCGGTACGCGGTATGCGGCTCATCGCTGGTTGCTGGTTGCTGGCTTTGCCCGCCATAGCTTTCTTCGACCACCGAAACGTAGTGAAGGTGGTAGCGGAGGCGGGTTACTGGTTACAGGCTAGTCGGTGCGCGGCATGCGGGTTGCTGCGAAGAATGTTGCTTGTTCTGCAGGTCGTTTCTCTGCGTTAATCTGCGGTTTTCCTCTGCGCAAATCTGCGAGAAACTTCTTCATTTTCGCCTTCTAACCTTCATTACTTCACACCTTATAGCCTCTATCTTTCTGCCATCACACGCAGGACCCGTGATATATTGATTTTTTGACAAAAGTCATTACTTTTAATGGTCGGGATTACGTCCCGTCATAAGAAAATCCTGATATGCTCTTAAAACCTGTACTTACCCTAATTGCTATTATAGTTTTCTCATTCCCTGATTTGTTCTGTCAGAAGACCGATACTAAATCCGTCAAAATGAACAGCAGGCTGAGTTTTTACTCAACCGAACTTACCGGTGAAATGCTGT